>JAWOIX010000161.1:0-58035 GCA_046484405.1 Pelovirga sp. | reverse complement strand
CGGCTCAATTTCACCAGCGGCAAATGGAACGGCTTCGGCTTCTTCGCCGAGTACGACTTCATCCTCAACATCGGGCCCGACGATTACAACGAGGGCGCCGGTAACACGCCGGATCGCGTTCAGTACCCGGTGGTCGCCGACCCGGAGGGCGCCGACCTCAACCAGGCGTACGTGCAGTGGCAAAGCGACGGCGGGACGCTGCTGCGCGGCGGGCGTCAACGCATCATCTACGACAACGCGCGCTTCGTCGGCAATGTGGGCTGGCGGCAGAACGAGCAGACCTACGACGGCGCCTACTTCCAGCACAAGGCCTCGGGCTTCGACTGGCAGGGCGCCTGGGTCGGCGGCCGTAGACGGCCGCGTACGTTGGAGACGATGTGCGTCACGTGGGAGTAGCGTTCCAGGGTCATCAGCTCGTCCACTTCCACCGAGCCGCTTTGGCAGACTTTGCCCAGGTCATTGCGTTCGAGGTCGAGGAGCATGATGTGTTCGGCCCGTTCCTTGGGATGGCCGAGCAGCTCCCTGCCAAGTTGGTGATCCTCCGGCGGGGTGTAGCCGCGTGGCCGGGTGCCGGCAATGGGACGGGTCTGGGCGATGCCGTGGCGCAGGGAGACCAGCCGTTCCGGCGAGCTGGAGATGATATCCCCCTCGGGGCAGCGGATCAGGCAGGCAAACGGAGCGGGATTGGCCTGCCGCAGGCGGTGATAGAGTTCCGTTGACGCGCCGCTGAGGGTGGCGTCGAAGCGGCAGGAGAGGTTGACCTGGTAGATATCTCCCGCGGCGATGTAGGCTTTGGCCCGTTCCACCATGCGGAGGAACTCAGCGCGGGCAATCAGCGGCTCCGGTGGCTGTTCCACCTGCAGCGGTGAGCGGGGAATGGCGAGCTGCTGCGCGGCACGGACCTGATGTTCAAAATCCTCGAGATCGACGTTGTCAGCGAGACTGGCAAGGGTCAGCTGTTGCCGTTGATGGTCGTAAACTGCCGTCACATCGACCCAGCGCAGGTAGAGGTCGGGCAGAGGGGTGTCGCGCTGCGCGCGGCGTGGCAGTTCTTCGATCTGGTGGGCGAGATCGTAGCCGAAAAAACCGAAGAATCCCCCCGGAAAGGGGGTGTCTTCGGTCGTCGCACAGCGCCGCTGCTGGAGAATCCCGGTCAGGGTCGCGAGCGGATTTGCCGCCATCCCCTGGGTGCCGTCGGGAAAACACCAGCTCAGACGTCCCTGGTGCAGACGGTATTCTTCCTGCCAGCGCAGTGGCACGATGGAATAACGACCGGTGCGCGGCAGGGGGTTGAGGGACTCCAGCAGGCCCGGCCCCTGCGGGCAGCAGTGCAGGTAGACCTGTAATGGATCGAAGGATGTCAGGGGGAAACGTAAGGTTTTCATTGCCGTTACTGTCGCTAACAGAAACTCGGCACGGAGTGGCCCGGCGGCTGTCGCGCTGCTGACGTCTGCTGTGGCGTTCCGCTATTTGTCCGCCGGCTCCCGCATATATTCAACCACAGAACGGATTTCATCGTCGGTCAGAAAAGACGCATGACCACGGGCCGGCATCTTGCCGATTCCCTTGATGGCGTTTTCTACGAGGATGTCGATGTCTGTTGAAAAACGGGGATCCCCTGGTTTGGGCGCCCCCATGATGGCGCGATCGTGGCAGGAGGCGCAATTTTTTCTGTAGATGGCTGCCGCGGCGACAGTCTCCTGCGCATGCTGGTCCGTTGTCACCTGAGCCTGTGCAGCAGCCGGTACGCTCAGACCGTAGACAGCAAGAGCACACAGGGACAGGGCCAGAACGAGGCTGGCAGTAAAGCGGATCTTTTCCATTGGAGTCTCCACGCATTGACAGGAATTAACGAAGCGGGCGCCTATCATCGCACAGAACGACAGAAATACATAGAATCTTTGTGGCGCCTTTAAAGACCAGGACACGGCAGCACAGCTGCAAAAGGTGTGGCGCTGATGTCGGGGGTTTTCAGCTGACCGGCAAAAAAAGGAGACCACAAGGGAGCCGTGGCCCCTCGCAGGCTGCAGCGGCGTTCAACATATTTAAGATGCAAGTGTCCGTAAGGGCGGATGGAAACGGGAAAGCAGAGAGGACCAGTCGATGCTATAATTTCCCTGCAGGGTCGGGCCAGCCGAGATTCCATGAACTGCAGGCTCGATGAGATTTTTCCCGTCATAAATAGTGGTTTTAAACCGTGCGGTCAAGCTGAGCATTCGGTCCCGTAACACATGCGAACGAATAAGGGAGCGCTGTCATGAGGGTGCAGATCTTCAAAACATGGGACCGGATTCAAACCAGTTTCTGGTTTCTCCCGGCAATCCTGGCGGTCGGGGCGATAATCCTGGCTTTGACAACCGTCACCCTGGATACACTGATAACGGACTGGCTGACGCGCTACTGGGGGTTGACGTTCACCGGTGGCGCGGAAGGGGCGAGTTCCTTGCTCGGGGCCATCGCCGGTTCCATGATCACCATCGCCGGGGTTGTCTTCTCGATGACGCTGGTCGCCCTGTCACTCGCCTCGTCACAGCTCGGACCCCGGCTGCTCCGGACTTTCATGCGTGACACCATGACCCAGATGGCCCTCGGCACCTTCGTCGCGACCTTCCTGTACTGCCTGCTGGTGCTGCGCACCATTCGCCGCCCCGAGGAAATCCTCTTCGTTCCCCACCTGTCTGTGTCCATCGGTGTGCTGCTCGCGGTGGTCAGCGTGGGGGTGTTGATCTTCTTTATCCACCATGTGTCCACGTCTATCCAGGCCAACGAGATTGTGGCGCGCGTTGGAACGGAACTGGTTGATGGGATAGAACAGCTGTTTCCTGAAACTATCGGACGGGGACCCTCGCAGATTCCGACGGAGCCCCCCGCAGCGGACTTCCTGGACGTCTTTGCTCAGGCAGCACGTCCGATTGCATCTGCCGGGGATGGCTATCTCCAGTTCGTCGACGGGGACGCTTTGCTGGCCTTGGCCATGCGGGAGGATATCGTTATTCGACTGGTGCGCCGACCCGGCCACTATGTCGTCGCCGGGCGCACGTTGGCGCTGGTCTGGCCAGGTGACAGGGTGACCGATGAGCTGGCCGAGTGCATCAATTCCGCGTTTGCCCTGGGTCACCAGCGTACCTCCGGTCAAGACATTGAGTTCGCGGTCAACCAGCTGGTCGAAATCGCGATACGGGCCCTGTCTCCGGGGGTGAATGACCCTTTCACGGCGATGACCTGTGTGGACAACCTAGGGTCGGCACTGTGCCGCCTGGCGCAACGTGACATGCCGTCACCTTACCGCTATGACAGCCAGGATCAGCTGCGGATCATTTCCCCTGTTTTTACGTTTTCGAACGTCGTCGATGCGGCATTCAACCAGATCAGGCAGTATGGCCGTTCCAGCACCGCGGTGACCATTCGCCTGCTGGAAACGATAGCCGAGGTCGCGGACTCCGCAGAGCGGCCGGGGGATCGCGTTGCGCTGTTACGCCACGCCAGGATGATCGCCCGCGGGGCAGAGGAAGGGTTGCCGGAAAGTGAAGACCGCAAGGAGGTGGAAGACCGTTTTCAATCAGCGAACCGATTGTTGTGCGCGCCGCGCGATGCCAACTGCTGAAAGGCACAGGCGCAGACCGCCAGCCACTGCCATATTCAGGGATCAGATGGTCACGCAGAAGCGTGGAGGGCAATGACGATCGCCCCTGGTGTCACAGTTGACAACCAACCTTCCGGAAAATGGCCCTGCGACCGGTTCCCGTGTAGGGAACTGGTAAAGCACAGGGATCTGGGCACGACAACGACATAGCACCTGTCTGTTTCTCGTGAAGAGCAAAAAAAGGAGTTATCTGCGATGAAACCAAGAATCAGCATGATCACTCTCGGTGTTCGTCATCTTGCCGCGGCAGTTGAGTTTTACGAAAAAGGGCTGGGCTTTCCGCGCATGGAGTCGCCACCTGAAGTTGCCTTTTTCACGCTTGATGGAACCTGGCTGGGCCTGTACGGGCGGGAGGCCCTGGCCGACGATGCAAGGGTCTCTGCCGCAGGAGGCGGATTCGAATCTTTTACCCTTGCCCACAACGTGCACTCGGAACAGGAGGTCGATGATGTCATCGCGCTGGCCGTGGGAGCCGGCGCAACCCTGGTCAAAAAACCGCAGAAGGCTTCCTGGGGAGGTTACAGCGGCTACTTCAAAGATCCTGATGGCCATCTTTGGGAGGTGGCCCACAACCCGCTGTTCTGGGTCGGTCCACCATAAAACCAGAGAGGGGTCAGTCCTGGACAATGGACAAACGGTTCAAAACTCGATGGATTTCAGGAGGGGGGAATGGCAAGGTCGCTGCGCATCGAATACGAAGGAGCTATTTATCACATAACAGTCAGAGGGAACGAACGTAAGAAGATTTTTTTCGCTCGGAGGGATTACCAGAAATTCAAAGAATATCTTGAGACTGCCCAGGAACGATTTGGCTGTGTGCTTCATGCATACGTCTGCATGGAGAATCATTACCATTTGATTCTGGAAACACCTGAAAAAAACCTGAGCAGGACGATGCACTATCTCAACAGCTCCTATTCAACCTACATCAACATTAAACGCAAACGGATCGGGCACTTACTGCAAGGGCGTTTTAAATCGATCGTTGTCGACAAAGACAGCTATCTGCTTGAGCTGAGTCGCTATCTGCACCTGAATCCGGTTCGCGCGGGGATGGTACAAAGACCCGAAGATTATCTCTATAGCAGCTACAAGGCCTACATCGATGAGCGACAAACCGATTGCATAGAAACCGGCATGATTCTGGATACGATAGCCACAAACATCAGCGTGGCTCGGCAAAAGTACCGGGAATTCGTTGAGGGAGGCATCGGCATTGAACTGGACAATCCTCTGAAGAAGGTTTCTGGCGGTGTGGTTTTGGGAAGTGAGAGCTTCATCCGTCAGACCCTCGATCGGTTGGAAAATCATCTGGATGAGGGCGCAGAAGCAAGACATCGGAAAGCGCTTCAGCGCGCGGTGGACGAAGAGACCTTTGTTGCAGCAGTGGTCGAATATTTCGGGCTTGAGCGAGAGGATCTGGTTCTGCGCTGCAACGCCGACGCGAGAAATATCGCGATCTACCTGCTTAAATACCTACGCGGCATGACGAGCCAGGAAGTCAGCCGTGCCGTTGGTGGTATGAGCGCCGCTGCCGTCTCTAAGGCTTATCAGCGTCTGAGGGGGAAACTGGTCTCTGATGGGGAACTGCAGAAAAAAATCGAGGAACTGAAGGGGCGATTGTCCAATGTCCAGGTCTGACCCCTTGATTATCTTGGTCACCAGGGACGAAAAAAAAAGGGTCAGCGCAGTGCTGACCCTTTGCATTTTATGGTGGAGCTACGCGGGATCGAACCGCGGACCTTTTGACTGCCAGTCAAACGCTCTCCCAACTGAGCTACAGCCCCATTTGTGTGAGGCGTTATAACAAACCCGCCGCGAAAGTGTCAACAGGAAAAAACTTTCTCCAGCGGTTTTGCAATCATAGTTGAAACCTAGTCATCACCTTCACATCGTGTTACACTTCGGCGGCAAAAAACCCAGGGCATATCTTACTTTACAAGAGGCGAGCCGATGAGCGGACTTCAGGATCTGTTACGACACCTCCCGGCAGTCGATCGGGTGTTGCGCGAGGAGCCACTGCGGCAGCTCTCCCGGCAGCTCTCCCAGGAGCTGCTGGCGGCCGCCGTGCAGGCGCAGATTGATACCCTGCGCCAGCGACTGCGGAGCGCCGAAGAGCCGGCAGTAGACCCCGCAGATCTCGCTCCTGGTGCGATCGCCGCCGCCGCCGCGGTCACCTGCCGCCGCCAGTTGCAACCCTCCCTGCGCCGGGTCATCAACGCGACCGGCACACTGCTGCATACCAACCTCGGGCGCGCGCCGCTGGCTGCGCCGGCACTGCGGGCGATCGCGGATGTGGCGGCCGGTTATTCCACCCTCGAAATGGACATGGCAAGCGGCAAGCGGGGTGAGCGCTACAGCCATGTTGAGGAGCTGTTGACCCAGTTGACCGGCGCCGAGGCGGCGCTGGTGGTCAACAACAACGCCGGCGCCGTGCTGCTCGCCCTGACCGCGCTGGGGCGGGGCCGGGAAGCGATCGTTTCGCGCGGCGAACTGGTCGAAATCGGCGGCGCTTTCCGCATCCCTGACGTCATGGAGGCCGGCGGCCTGCAGTTACGTGAGGTCGGCAGCACCAATCGCACCCATCGTCACGACTATGAACGGGCGATCAGTGAGCAGACGGCGATTCTTCTCAAGGTCCACACCAGCAACTACCGGATTGTCGGATTTACCGAGGCCGTGGCAACAACGGAACTGGTGGCCCTGGCCCGGCAGCATCAGCTCATTGTTATGGAAGATCTGGGCAGCGGCCTGCTGCTTGACCTGCGCAGTTACGGGCTGGCGCCGGAGCCGACCGTTGGCGAGGTGGTGCGCAGCGGCGTCGATGTCGTGACCTTCAGCGGCGACAAACTGCTCGGTGGCCCCCAGGCGGGACTGATCGTCGGGCGCCGCGAACTGATCGAAACAATCCGCAAGCATCCCCTGGCCCGCGCCCTGCGCATCGACAAGCTGACCCTCGCAGCCCTGGAAACAACCCTGCGCCTGTACCTGCAGCCCCAGCAGGCCCTTGCAGAGATTCCTGTCCTCGCCATGTTTGCCGCTACGCCGCACGCACAGAAGGCGCGCTGCGCGGAGATCTGCCGCCAGCTGCAGGAACAGGACGCCGCCGCTGCCGTCGAGCTGGTCGCTGATATCGCCCGGGTCGGTGGTGGCTCGATGCCGTTGACCGAACTGCCTGACTGGGCCGTCGCCATCGTGCCTGACAGCATCAGTGTCACGGAACTGGCGCGACGCCTGCGTGACTACACCCCGGCGCTGATTGCCCGGCTTCATGATGAGCGTCTGCTGATCAATCTGCGCGCAGTCTTCCCTGATCAGGATGCGCTGCTGACGCAACTGCTGCTGGCCGCATTGCACCCGGAGGAGGGTCCGTGAGTCAGACGGGACACTACATTATCGGGACTGCCGGTCACGTTGACCATGGCAAAACAGCACTGATCCGCGCGTTGACCGGGGTCGAGACCGACCGCCTCGTCGAGGAGCAGAAGCGCGGTATCTCCATAGAGCTGGGCTTCGCCCGCCTCGACCTGAACAACGGCCAGATTGCCGGCGTTGTCGATGTGCCGGGTCACGAAAAGTTCATTCCGCAGATGCTCAGTGGTATTGCCGGCATCGATTTGGTGCTGCTCGTCGTCGATGCCAACGAAGGTGTCATGCCGCAGACCCGCGAACATTTGCAGATCATGCAGCTGCTGCAGCTGCAGAACGGCATTCTCGTTATTTCCAAGTGCGATCTGGTCGAGCCTGACTGGCTCGATATCATCGAGGAGGAAATTCGCGAGCAGGTGGCCGGGACTTTTCTCGAAAAAGCCCCCTGCTGCCGTGTGTCCGCGCTGGCGGGGGAGGGCCTTGATAACCTCCTGGAGTGCATCCGTCAGCAACTGCGGCGGGTCGAAGCGCGCGACGCCGGCGGCGCGGTGCGTCTACCGGTGGACCGCTGCTTCAGTATCAGCGGTTTCGGCACGGTAGTGACCGGCACTCTCAACAGTGGCACGATCAGCACCGGTGACAGCCTCGAAATCCTGCCGGCCGGGGTGATGGCCCGGGTGCGCGAAGCCCAGGTGCACGATGAGCAGGTCAGCCGGGTGTTTGCCGGACAGCGGGTCGCACTGAACCTGGCGGGGATTACCCGCAACCAGGTGCCGCGTGGATCGGTCCTGGGAACGCCGGGCCTGTTCCGGGCGACACGGCGGATCGACGTACAGCTGCAGCTGCTCGCTAACGCGCCGCGGGCGTTGAAGTTCCGTGACCCGGTCCATTTTCACCTGGGCACCGGGCGCAGCGTCGCCCAGGTTGTGCTCCTCGATCGCGAGGACATGGCACCCGGCAGCCGGGCGCTGGTGCAGCTGACCCTCGACCAGCCGGTCCTGGCCCATCGCGGCGACCGCTTTATCATCCGCTCCTATTCACCGATGGTCACCATCGGCGGCGGCGTGGTGATCGACACGGAACCGCACAAGCACAAACGGTTTCGTCCCGAGGTGACGCGGCGACTGGAGGAGCTGGTTACCGGCGACCTGGGCTTCTGGCTGCAGAAACTCGACGAACTCCAGGTGGCGCGGCTCAAGGAGCTGGAAAAGCAGACCGGCACCGGACGCGATCAGCTTCTTAAAGGGCTTGAACAGTTACGCGAGCAGGGCCGGGTTGAGCTGCTCGGTGAGCAGTGGGTCAGCAGCGAACGGTTACGCAGCTGGAAACAGCAGCTGCCCGAGATTGTCGCCCAGTACCAGCAGCAGCACCATCTGCGTCACGGCATGCCGCGCGCCACGCTGCAATCGCGCATCAGTGACAAACTGGCGCCCAAAGCCTTTGAGGTCCTTCTGCAGTGGGCTTTTGATGAACAGCTGCTGGTGCAACGGCGTGATCTGCTCGCCACGCCGCCGTGGCGGCCGCAGCCGGATGCCGCGGAGACCCGCATCCTCGCACAGCTTGAAGAGCACTTCCGCCAGGCCGGTCTGCAGGTGAAGAACAACCAGGAGGTGCTTCTGCAGCTGCAACTCGAGCATATCGATGCGGATGTCTACTATTCCTACCTGGTTCTTGAGGGGGTCCTGGTGCGTCTCAACCAGGAAAGTTCTCTGCACAGCGCGGATTACCGGCGCGCGGAGGGGTTGCTGGTTGACCATTTCCGCCACCAGCCGACCCTTACCCTGGCGGAATTCCGCGATCAGCTTGGCAGCGGCCGCAAGCTCACCCAGGCGTTGCTGGAGGTCTTCGACAGTCTCAAGTATACGCGTCGGGTCGATGACCACCGGGTTGCCTGGCAATTGCCGGAAAAGGCCTGACCCGGGGGCACCCGGCAGCTTAAGCCTGCACCACACAAGGAGAAAAAAACAATGAGTGTCCGCTTGACCTCATTGTCGCGCAGTTCCGGCTGAGCGGCAAAAATCGGTCCAGAAACCCTGACTCAGGTGCTGAGTCAGCTCCCCAAAAGTGATGATCCTGCACTGCTGTCGCAGGAGATTCCGTTCGCCGACGCGGCCATCTATCGACTCAGTGAGACGCTGGCACTGGTGCAGTCCGTCGACTTCTTCACACCGGTGGTCGACGACCCCTATCGCTACGGCCAGATTGCCGCGGCCAACGCCCTCTCCGATCTCTATGCCGTCGGTGCGCGACCGCTCACCGCCCTCAACCTGGTCTGCTTCCCGATCGGCTGCCTGGCGGACGAGGTGCTCGTGGCGATTCTGCGCGGCGGGGCGGAGCGCGTCCAGGCGGCCGGAGCGGTGGTTGCCGGCGGACACTCCATCGAGGATGAAGAACCCAAATACGGCCTGTCGGTCACCGGGACCGTCGATCCGCAGCGGATGGTGACCACCTGTGGATGTCGTCCTGGTGATCAGCTGTTTCTGACCAAACCGCTGGGGACCGGCCTGCTGACTACGGCGCTGAAGGGGGAGGTCCTCACCGAAGGGGAACTGGAAGACGCGATTGTCGGTATGGTGACCCTGAATCGGCTGGCTTCCGAAGTGATGCTGGAGGTCGGGGTGTCCGCCTGTACCGATATCACCGGCTTCGGTCTGGCTGGGCATGCGGCAGAAATGGCGCAGGCGAGCCGGGTCGGTCTGCGGATCTTTACCGCGCGATTGCCGGTCTACCCGCAGGCGCTGGAGATGGCCGACATGGGGCTGGTGCCGGTGGGTTCTCATCGCAACCAGCAGTTCTACCGGCCCCACCTGCAGCAGGTCGGGCCGATCGATCGCCTGCGGATTGATCTGCTCTGTGATCCGCAGACCTCCGGCGGTCTGCTGATTGCCGTACCCGGCGCGAAGGTCGAGGCGTTTGTCGAAAAAAACACTGCGCGCGGGCAGTCAGTCTGGCATATCGGTGAAGTGGTCGATCACGCGGCCGGTGTCCTGCTGCTGGACCCTTCGTGATACCGGGGCTCTGGGAACTCCTGCTGCTTGGCGGACTCCTTGTCCTGCTCTTCGGTCTCGGCCGGATGCCCGGCCTCGCCAGGCAACTGGGTCGCCTGCATGGCCTGCGGCAGCGTTTTAAAAACCTGTTGCGCTTCTTCTGACCCGTCTTTCCCCTCCCCCCGACCTGCGTTGATCAGTAAGCAACCCGGGCATAATTCGATTGCGCCGAGGCCGCCAGGGCATCATCCAGGGTGAAAATCTCGTGGGCTTCCAGCAGTGGAATCAGTTTGAGCAGCACTTCCGCGGTGACAATGGAATCACCCAGGGCGGTATGGCGGCCGACAATGTTGACATTGAGGCGATTGGCCAGGCTGTCGAGGGAATGATTGTCCTGGTTGGGGTGGACGATGGAGGAGAGGAGCAGGGTGTCGAGGACCGGGTTGGTGAAGGAGACGCCGGCCTGCTTTTCCTTGATCTGCAGAAAGCGCATGTCAAAGGCGGCATTGTGTGCCACCAGCACGGAATTCTCGGCAAAATTGTGAAAATGCGGCAGCACCTTGTCGATCGTCGGCTGCCCCTTGAGCAGCCGCGGTTCAATCCCGTGGATAGCGACCGACTCGGGTGGCACAATGCGTTGCGGATCGACCAGCTGGTCGATGACTTCGCGGTAGAGAATCCGGCTGTTGACGATCCGGATAGCCCCCAGCTGGATGATTTCGTCTCCCTGGGACGGGTTCAGCCCGGTGGTTTCCGTATCGAACACCACATAGGTGAGTTTTTTCAGCGGCGTGTTCCCAAGCTCTTCCCACTCCTCGCGCCGGTTGAAGAGATCGAATTCGTAGGAGATCGGACGGTGTTCGATGGGGCTGTGGAGAGCCAGCCGGCACTCCTGATCGACGGGTGGCAGGACAATCAGAATACCGCAGTTCTGCTGCGTCTCGTCCGTCAGGAGACGAATCCTGCCGGACGCATTGACGATGGTATCGCGGAAGCTCAGCAGCGCCCCCTTGGCGTCGGCAATCAGCGGGGTCTGCTGCCAGGTCTCCAGCAGGGAACCGTCCACCGTTTTCCCCGGCCAGGTAATGGCAATCTCGATCTCCTGGTCCTCATTGATCGTCAGGGTCATCAGGATTTCCTTGACCCGGGAGTGGTTATCGAGCTGGCCGGCCAGGTGGGAGATCGCCTGGACCATGGAATAGCTGTCGATCTGCAGCCAGATGCCCGCAGGAGCCAGATTGATCGCCTGCAGGTTGAAGCGTTCGGATATGTTCTTGCAGATGACATCGAGCAGGTTGTTCGCCAGAACATTCTCCGTCTTGCTCAGGGCATGCAGATGGAGGGCGTAGTTGGCCTGGGCTTCGCGCACCTTTTCCTGGAGGGATTGTGAGGCCCTGTCGATGGTCTTGCGGTAGGAATGCAGCTCCTCAGGGTCGAGAGTCGGACGGGACAGGATGGTCTTGATCGAGGAGCGGATCTCTTCGAGATCCCTCTGCTGGTCGTCGATCAGGGACTGGATGAGAATGTCACGGCGACTGTCTGCTTCGATCTGCCGGGTCATGTCTTCCAGCGTGAGAACAAACCCCGAGATGACCTTTTCCTGCTCCTGCTCCAGGAAAAACGGCGCCATGTTGACCCGCAGGCACAGGCCGCTGCGCAGGGTGATCATCGAGTTGTTGACCAGTTTGGAGCGTCCGCTGGAGTGACAGCGGTTGAGCATCTCCAGGCCGTGAATGATCGGATCACGGTCGAGAATGCTGAAAATGGAACGCCCCAGGCCGAGCAGCCCCTGTGTTTGCCGGATCTCGTCAGCGGAATCGTTGCCGCTGTTGACGAGCTCCTGGGCCTGCTGATTATAGAGCAGCACCTGGCCGTCGGTATTGCAGACGATAACCCCGTGCGGCAGTTCCGACATCAATGCAGCCAGCCGCGTTCGCTCTTCATTGATTGCCGCCTGCGCCATGGCAATTTTGCCGCCGACATCCTTCTGCAGGGCGGCATAGGCATCGGCGGACTGGTTGATGATGCCGCACAGGTATTCAATTTCTTTCGAGGCGTTTTTCAGTTCAATGCGATGGTCCGGATTGACCGACGTGATGATCCGGGCGCTCTCGCCCATTTTGAGAATCGGGATAATGTAATCATTGAACAGCAGGTTAATCAGGGCGCCGATAATGAAGAGGATGGTGATGGTGCCGAGCAGGGGGAAAGGGATCAGCTTGGTGAGCATGTCCTGCAGGGCACGCTGCTGGGTTTCGTTCAGGCTTGCCCAGGACCCCACCAGGCTCGCCGCCATGATGCTGATCACGGCAAAGTAGATGGCGCTGAGGAAGATCCAGTATTTAAAACTCGGTTTCATAAAGACAAAACCTTGCAGTTAATGCAGAAGGCTCCCCCCACCTTTGGCCGGGCGGTGAAATGGCTGTGGAATCCTTGTTCTCGAAGATAAGTTGTCCTTGCAGGGGCGTCCGGACGGGGTTTGTCCCCCAGCCTGCTGGCTGGACCACAACAGCAGGTGAAATATATGACAAATTAAAACATATGGCAAACATTGTTGTATTGGAGTCGGCGTGATCCCCCTGAAAAGCACCCGGGCCGCACCCTTTTTGTGCGGATGCGGCCCGGAGGAAAAAAACACTGTTGGAATGGCTCAGCAGGTCAGGCGTTTGAGCGCCTCGAGATACTTTTCCGCGGTCTTGCTGACGATCTCTGCCGGCAGTTTCGGCGGCGGTGCCTGCTTGCCCCAGTCGAGGGTTTCGAGATAGTCGCGCAGAAACTGCTTGTCGAAGCTCGGCTGGGCGCTGCCGGGCGCATAGAGATCTTTCGGCCAGAAGCGAGATGAATCGGGGGTCAGCGCTTCATCAATCCAGATCAGCTCGCCATTGTGCATGCCGAACTCGAACTTGGTGTCGGCGATGATGATCCCTTTGCTGGCGGCAATCTGCCGGGCGCGTTCATAGATGGCGATGCTGATGTCACGCACCTTCGCGGCGGTCTCCTCGCCGCAGAGTTCCACCGCCTGGGCAAAGGAGATGTTCTCGTCGTGGGCGCCAAGCTCCGCCTTGGTCGACGGAGTGAACAGGGTTTCCGGCAGCCGGTCGCTCTGCTTGAGGCCAGCCGGCAGCGGGATACTGCAGACCGAACCCTGTTGCTGATATTCCTTCCAGCCGCTACCGGACAGGTAGCCGCGCACGATGCATTCAATCGGCAGCGGCTCGGCCTTGAGGGTGAGCATGCTGCGCCCTTCGAGCTGGTCACGGTACTGATGGGTGATGGCGGGAAAATCGTCGACCCGGGTCGAGACCAGATGATTGGGGATCAGGTCGGTCATCTGTTCGAACCAGAAACGGGAAATCTCCGTCAGGACGAAGCCCTTCTGGGGAATTCCTTCATCCATGATGACATCAAACGCCGAGATGCGGTCGGTGGTAACGATCAGCAGGTGCTCGCCAAGGTCGTAGATGTCACGAACCTTGCCGCGATTGATCAGTTTGAGTTCCGGGCAATTGGTAGTGGTTAAAACTAATGTCATGACGTCATCCTTCGATCTAGAAAGCAGAGGTCAGTTCCGGAGCGACGATCTCCACCCGGGCCTGCTGGAGGAGTGTGTCGACCTGGTCGGCGACGGCCTGGTCTTTTTTCTCGCCGAGGACACGCTCCCGCAGTTGGCTTAACGCGGTGTCATCAAGGGTAGAGACGTCAGCCGGGGTGGCTTCTTTCAGCGCCGCGACGAGAAATTTGTTGTCAATGGTGTGGATCTGTTCGGTCACCGCCGCATCACTGGTGAGGCTGAAAGCTTCTTCCGAGAGGGCTTCGGACGAGCCGATCTGCGGGATGAAATAGCCGAAGCTGCGGCTGAAGTCGCCGGTGTTCTCAAGTTTCAGGCCAAGCTTGTCGGCCGCTGCCGCGAGATCGTTCTGTGTCCGGGCCAGTTCGTGCAGTTCCCTGGCCAGATCAAAGGCAAGGGTGCGCGCCTGGGCGGTGCGATAGGCGCTTTCGACCGCTGCCTTGACATTGTCAAAAGCCGGCAGGTGGCTGGGCTGGCGGTCCTTCAACGTGAACAGCAACACCCCCTGGGTGGTCTGGACCGGCCGCGCCAGTTCATCCGGCTGCAGGCCGAAGGCGGCGTTGCTGATTTCGGCAACCCTGCCCAGTCCGTTTATCGCCTCATCGGCGGCAAAAAAACCGGTTTCCTTGATGCCGAGGTTGTTGTTTTCGGCGGCGGCTTCGAGGTCGCCGCTGCGGCGGTTGATGTTGTAGGCATCCATGGCTTTTTCATAGGCGAGCTGGCGTGCCTGTTCGGCGATCAGGCCGGCCTTGAGGGTATCAACAACATCGACAAGGGGCTTGAAGCCGGCGGCGATATAGTCGGTGACCTTGATGATATGAAAACCGAAAGGCGATTCAATCACCTCGCTGATCTGGCCGGGACGCAGGGCAAAGGCGGCGGCTTCGAATTCTCCGATCATGGTGCCGCGACCGAAGTAACCCAGATCACCGCCTTCGTCAGCGCTGCCGCTGTCGTCGGAATGGAGCTTTGCCAGCTGCGCGAAATCAGCGCCATCGCGCAGCTGCTGCCGGATTTCGGCGGCCAGCGCGCGGCGTTTTTCGACCGTTTCCGGCGCCGTGTCGGGAGAGGTCTGGAGCAGGATATGGGCGGCGCGGACCTGCTCATCGACCTCGAACAGTTCCAGGTTGCGCCGGTAATAGCGCTCGAGGTCGGCATCGGTCAGGGCGGGAACCTCATTTTCGTAGCGGGCCGGATCAAACTGCAGGTAGCGCAGGGATACGCGCTCCGGCACCCGGAACTGCTCAATGTTGTCGTCAAAGAACTGCTGCAGGGCGGCGTCGTTGACGTCCACCCGCGATTCAACCAGTGCCGGGGTCAGCCAGACAAAGTCGAGATTGATCTTGTCGTTTTCCTCGTGGAAGGCGGCAATGACCTCCTCTTCGGTGATGCTGATCCCCTGGCGCAGATGGTCGCGGACCTTCTGGGTCAGCAGTTCGCGGCGCTGGGCCTCTTCGAACTGTTCGGGGGAAATGCGCTGGTAGCTGAGGACTTCAACGTAGCGATCACGGTTGAACTGACCGTTGACCTGGAAGGCGTCATAGCTGGCGATACTGTTGACCAGTTCCTGCTTGCTGACCTTGATGCCGAGGTCGCCGGCCATCTGGACGAGGAGCTGCTCCTCGATGAGCTGCTGCAGGGCCAGGCGCGGCAGATTGAGCTGCTGTTCGAGGTTGGCATCGAAGGCATTCTGATAGATGCTCTGGTAAAGACTGTAGAGATTGCTGTAGGCGCTCTGGAAGGCGGCGTAACTGATCGCCTCGCCATTGACCCTGGCGGCAACATCGCGAGCGCGATCGCTGCGCGGGTCGGTCGGTGCGGTCAGCATGGTGTAGCCGATAACAAAACTGAGGATGATGACCGCAAAAGCGATCTTGATGAGAAAGGACTTCTGTTTAGACCTAACAATATCAAGCATTTTTACCATGCTCCTTTAGTGTTGTTCGGGATCATGCCGCGGAAAAACAAACCCGTACTTTAGACCAGAAATTTGCCGGAAAGCAATCAAATTTTTGCTGTCATTGTCCTTGCCTAATAGTAGTTGTTTTGCTAGAGTGGCTTGGTTTTTCAGTTATTTTTAATCGACTCACGCGCTGTTGGCGGCGCTTACAGGATGGTGCAATGTTCAATGTTTTCGATGCTTTTTTAGGCCTTTTCTCCAATGATCTCGCCATTGACCTGGGCACGGCCAATACTCTTGTCTATATGAAGGGGAAGGGGATCGTTGTCAGCGAGCCTTCCGTGGTTGCTGTACAGACCGGTGCCGCCGGCCAGCGCCGGGTGCTGGCGGTGGGCAAGGATGCCAAGGAGATGCTCGGGCGTACGCCCGGCAGCATCGTTGCCATCCGGCCGATGAAGGACGGCGTGATCGCCGACTTCGACTATGCCGAGGAGATGCTGCGTTACTTCATCCGCAAGGTCCACAACCGCAAGAACCTTGTGCGCCCACGGATTGTGATCTGTGTCCCGTCGGGGATCACCCAGGTCGAAAAACGGGCCGTGCGCGAGTCGGCGGAATCAGCCGGAGCGCGCGAGGTCTACCTGATTGAAGAGCCGATGGCGGCGGCGATCGGCGCCGGTCTGCCGATCACCGAAGCATCAGGCAACCTGATTGTCGATATCGGCGGCGGCACAACAGAAGTGGCCGTGATATCCCTGGCCGGAATTGTTCATGCGCAGAGCGTCCGGGTGGGCGGTGACAAGCTCGATGAGGCGATCGTTCAATACATCAAGCGGAAATACAACCTGCTGATCGGTGAACGTACCGCCGAGGCGGTGAAAATCGGCATCGGCAATGTCTATTCCAATGGCAACGATCTGCAGACCATGGAGGTCAAGGGGCGTGACCTGGTCAGCGGTATCCCGAAAACCCTTGAAGTGAATTCCGATGAAATCCGCGAGGCGATGTCGGAGCCGATCAGTGCCATTGTCGAAGCGGTGCGCATCTCCCTTGAGCGTACGCCGCCCGAACTGGCTGCCGATATTGTCGACAAGGGGATTGTCCTGGCCGGTGGCGGGGCCTACCTGAAGAACCTCGATCTGCTGCTGCGTGACGAGACCGGTCTGCCGGTGGTTATTGCCGAAGACCCGCTTTCCTGTGTTGTGCTCGGATCGGGCGCAGTGCTCGACCAGCTCGATCTGCTCAGACAGGTCTCTGTCTCTTCCTGATCATCATGGAGGACAACAGGATGCTGCCAGCCGCTGCACCGGGGAGGATCGATTGATCCTCCCTGTCTGTTTTGCGAGACTTTATCTGCTGTCGACAAGTGAGTGCGGGCAGACCGATGCGTGATTTGTTCAAGCATTACCGCTTTTATCTGGTGGCGATCCTCCTGGTGCTGGCGTCACTGATTCTTTATTCCTACAATCTGCGGCAGAAATCGACCACGACCTTCTTCGAGCGCGCCGTTCTGTCCGTGACGGCCCCGTTTCAGCTGGGGATCGACAGCACAGCCGCCTCGATCAAAGGAGCCTGGGGCAACTACCTCTGGCTGGTCGAAACGCGGCAGCGCAACCTGCACCTCGAGGCAGAAAACCGCGATCTGCGTGCACGTCTCCAGCAGGTCGAGGAAATTACCCTGCAGAACGAGCGGCTCCGCCGCCTGCTGGCGTTTGTCGACGATCTCGACCGCGCCGCGTTGCCGGCCCAGGTGATCGGCGAGGACATCACCCCCTGGGCGCGTACGGTGGTCATCAACAAGGGGGAACGTTCCGGCCTGCGCCCCGGTCTGCCGGTGGTGGCCTCGGAAGGGGTGGTCGGGCGGGTGGTAAAGACCTCATTGCACAGTGCGCGGGTGCTGCTGATCACCGATGCCTCCTCCGCCGTCGCCGCCCTGGTGCAGCGCACCCGCTCACGCGGTGTCGCCCGTGGGCGCGGGGATCAGCTGACGGTGGAATACGCGCTCCAGGATGAGGACATCCAGCTGGACGACCTGCTGGTAACCTCGGGGATGGGCGGCGTCTTTCCCAAGGGGCTGCCCCTGGGGCGGGTCACAACCGTTGAAAAGGATCATTTCGGCCTGTTCCAGCGGATAGAAGCGGCACCTTCTGCCGATTTTACCCGGCTCGAAGAAGTCCTCGTCATTCTCGGGGGCGACCAGTGAGCCGTGCCCTGCTCTATAGTCTTGTCGGCACCCTGTTTCTGCTTCTGCAGAGCAGTGTTTTTCCCCTGTTCCTGGCGCCCCAGTGGCGTCCCGATCTGTTTCTCATCCTGATTCTTGTCATCGGCGTCAAGGAAAAGTCGGTACCGTCCCTGGTTGCCGCCCTGCTCCTCGGTGCCAGCCAGGACAGCCTGGGTGGCACGACCAGCGGCCTGCACATCATCATCTATCTGCTCCTGCTGATTCTGACCCGGCTGCTCGCCGAGAAGCTCAATGTGGACAGCCCGCCGCTGTTTCTGCTCATGGTTCCCGCGGCGACCCTGGCCCAGACACTGCTGTTCGGTTTCTTTCTGGCCAATTTTACCGATGCCGGCGGTCTTTTTCTGCTCCTCGCCGGGGTGCTGCCCGGCCAGCTGGTGAGCAATCTGCTGGCAACTGTTATCCTGCTTGGCCTGTTTGCCCGCCTGAAACCGGCACGGATCTATCGAGCCGAAGGTGACGCACCTTTCGGTTTGCGGGGGCATTGATGAACCTTGAGGTGAAATGGTCCGAGCTGCCGTCCGTGCAGCGCCGTTTCGTCATGTACACGGTTGCCGCGGTGCTGGTGTTTTTACTCCTGGTCCTGCGTCTCTGGTATCTGCAGGTGATCAACTATGAAGAACTGCACGAGCGCTCGGTGCGCAACCGTACCCGGATGCTGGTGACCGAAGCACCGCGCGGCCCGGTTTACGATCGCTACGGCGCCCTGCTGGTTGACAACCGGCCGGCGTTTCAGATCTCGGTGATGCGTCAGGATATTGTCGACCGCGGTGCCTTGTTCGCCCGTCTCGCCGCTCTGCTCGACCTGGACGAAGAGACCCTCGAACGGCGCTGGCAGGAGGGGCAGGGTTTCCCGGCTTACCGCCCGATACCCCTCGCTGTGGATGTCCCCCGGGAGCTGCTCGAGCGGATCCAGGAGCACAGCATCGACCTTCCCGGGGTGTTGACCGAGGTGCGGCCGGTCCGCGATTACCCGGCGCCTGATGCCGTTGCCCATGTCATCGGCTACCTTGGCGAGGTGACGGAAGAAGAGCTCAGGACGGATCGGTTCAGTGCCTACCGTGGCGGTGACATGGTCGGCAAGGTGGCCCTGGAGCGGGCCTATGAACCGCATCTGCGCGGTGAGAAGGGACACCAGCTCATCGAAGTCGATGTGCAGGGACGCCTGCTGCGGAAGTTGCAGATGGAACGCCCGGTCCCGGGCAACAAGATCTACCTGACCGTGGATATGGATCTGCAGCGTGCCGCCAGTGAAGCCTTCGGCGATCATGCCGGGTCCGCCGTGGCACTGGACGTCCATAGCGGCGAGGTGCTCGCCATGGTCAGCCTGCCGACCTACAATCCGTCCCAGTTCGCCCGTGGAATCAGAACCGAGGAATGGCAACAGCTGCTCAATGACAAGCGCAATCCGCTGCAGAACAAGGCGATAACCGGCCTCTACCCGCCGGCATCAACCTTCAAAATGATTGTCGCCCTGGCGGCCATGCGCGAGGGGATCACTTCGGCGAACCGTACCATTCATTGCAGCGGTGACATGATTGTCGGAGATTCCCGCTTCCGTTGCTGGAAGCGCCAGGGCCATGGGGCGACAGATCTGAACAAGGCGATCAGTGAAAGCTGCGACGTCTGGTTTTATCAGGTCGGCCTGGAACTGGGGATCGACAAGCTGGCGGCGGCCGCCAAGGAATTTGGTCTCGGGGCGCCGGTCGGTTTTACTTTGCCGGGCGAACGGTCCGGGACAATCCCGTCGCGCGAGTGGAAACGCAAGCAGCTCAACCAGTCATGGTATGCCGGCGAGACGGTGATTGCGTCCATCGGTCAGGGGTATGTGCTGACGACACCACTGCAGCTGGCGGTGATGACCGCCGCCATTGCCAACGGCGGCAAGGTGCTTGAGCCGCAGATCGTAGCCCGTGTTGAAAACTGGGAGGATCAGATAACGCAGCAACTGACGCCGCGGGTCGTGCGCGAGGTCGCCTATAGCCCGGCGCAATGGGCCGCCATCCGGCAGGGGATGGAGGAGGCCGTCAACGGCCAGCGCGGAACCGGTCGCAACGCCCGCCTGGCGGAGGTCAGGGTGGCGGGCAAAACCGGGACTTCGCAGGTGGTCCGGCGCCTCTCGGATGAAGAGGAGGAGCTGCTGACCGGCGATGAAACCATTCCTTATCGCCAACGTTCCCACGCCCTGTTTGTCGCGTACGCACCGGCGGAAGCGCCGGAGATCGCCGTCGCCGTCGTCGTCGAGCACGGCCAGTCGGGAGGCGGGGCGGCAGCGCCGATCGCCCGGGATATTGTGCGGCGCTATCTGGAACTCAAGGAAACCCGACAACAATGACACCTGCCAGCAGGAAGATGACCGATGTTTGATCGACGGCTGATCTATAATTTCGACTGGGTTCTGTTGCTCACCGTGCTGCTGCTGACGGCGGTCGGGATCCTTAACCTTTACAGTGTCACCGCAAGCTGGGGCTACGGTGCCACTCCGTTTTACCTCAAACAGTTGATCTGGTTGTCCGGGGGGTTGTCCATCGCGCTGCTGGTCTGCCTGTTTGATTATCGCCAGCTGCAGTACTTTGCCGTCCATGCCTATCTTGTCGGCGTCGGTCTGCTGGTTGCCGTCGAGGTGCTGGGGCGGACCAGCATGGGCGCGACCCGCTGGATCCATCTCGGTTTCATCAATGTTCAGCCCAGCGAGGTGATCAAGATCGTCATGATCCTGCTCTTTGCCCGCCTGCTGTCAAAGCGGGTCACGGCCCAGGGGTTCGGCCTAGGCGATCTGTGGCGGCCGGCTTTGTGGCTGCTGGTGCCGGTCGTGCTTATTCTCAAGCAACCGGATCTGGGCACCACCATTATGGTTGCCCTGATTGCCCTGACCATGCTGCTGTTTGCCGGGCTGAAACGTGGCACCCTGGTCTGGCTGAGCCTGTTCGCCGGTGTGGGGATGGTGCTGGGATGGTTTGGCCTGCACGACTACCAGCGTGCCCGGATCAGGACGTTTCTCCATCCCGAAGCGGATCCGCTCGGGAGCGGCTACCACATCATCCAGTCGAAGATCGCGATTGGCAGTGGCGGACTGTTCGGCAAGGGTTTTGTCCAGGGAACCCAGTCGCAGCTCTCCTTCCTCCCCGAACGCCATACGGATTTTGCCTTTTCCGTCTTTGCCGAGGAGTGGGGCTTCACCGGCAGCCTGCTGCTGCTGCTGGTTTACTTTTTCCTCATTGCCTGGGGCCTTTACATCGCGCGCCGCGCCGGCGACCGCTTCGGGCTGTTTCTCGCGGTCGGCGTGACGGCGATGATCTTCTGGCACATCATCGTCAACCTGGCGATGGTCGTCGGTCTGCTTCCGGTTGTCGGCGTCCCGCTGCCCTTTTTCTCCTATGGCGGCACCAGCATGGTGACGATGATGATCGGTGTCGGGCTGCTGCTGAACGTCAGCATGCGCCGTTTCATGTTTTAGCATCCCGTTTCACCGCCCCTGCCGCCACGGTGCGCCGCTGCTGCAGCAGTTTGAGCCGCTCGCTGATATTCTTTTCGTAGCCGCGCTCCGTCGGCAGGTAGTACTGCTGACCGATCAGGGCATCGGGGAGATGCTGCTGGTCGGTCATGGCATCGGGATGATCGTGGGCATACTGGTAATTCTTGCCGTAATCGAGATCGCGCAGCAGGGCGGTTGGCGCGTTACGCAGGTGTTTGGGAACCGGTAGTGCCCCCGACTTGCGGACCTCCGCCTGGGCCTTGCCGATGGCGACATAGCTGGCGTTGCTTTTCGGTGCCGTGGCCAGGTAGGTGACCCCCTGGGCCAGGCAGATCCGTGCTTCCGGCAGGCCGACAAAGTGCACCGCCTGCTGCACCGCCAGGGCCATCTGCAGGGCCCGCGGGTCGGCATTGCCGATGTCCTCGGACGCGAAAATCACCATGCGGCGGACAATGAAGAGTGGCTCTTCGCCGGCCGCCAGCATCCGCGCGAGCCAGTAAACCGCGCCGTCAGGGTCGGAACCGCGCAGGCTCTTGATGAAGGCGGAGATGACATTGTAATGCTCTTCACCTGCCTTGTCGTAGGGGATGGCGCGGGATTGCAGCGCTTCTTCGGCGAGGGCCAGGGTGATTGTCCCGCCGCCGCCACAGGAGAGGGCGGCATTTTCCAGCGCACCAAGAGCCACCCGGGCGTCTCCCCCCGCCCTGGCGGCAAGGAAATCGAGGGCCTCTGCGGCGACCTTGAGCTGCCGCGGGGCGAGCCCTTCGGTCGCGCTCAGCGCCTTGTCAAGCAACTGGCGGATCTCCGCCGGTTGCAGCGGCTCAAGGACAAACACGCGGGACCTGGAGAGCAGGGCCGAATTGATTTCGAAGCTGGGGTTTTCCGTGGTCGCGCCGATGAGGATGATGTCGCCGGTTTCCACCGCCGGCAGGAAGGCATCCTGCTGCGCCTTGTTGAAGCGGTGAATCTCATCGACGAAGAGCAGGGTCTTGCGCTGTTGATAGATCCGCTGGTTTTTCGCCTCGGCGAGGATCTCCCGGACCTCCTTGAGACTGCCGAGGACGGCGGAAAAAAACACGAAGCGGCTGGCGGTATGCCGGGCGATAACATGTCCGAGGGTGGTTTTTCCCGTGCCCGGCGGACCCCAGAAGATTGCCGAGGTCAGCTGATCCGCTTCGATCAGCTGACGCAGCAGCTTGCCTTCACCGAGGAGCTGCTGCTGACCGACGACATCGTCGAGGTTGACGGGGCGCATCCGTTCCGCCAGGGGGGTGGTGGTGCTGGTGCGGGCGCTCTGCTCAAACAGGTCCATGGTGACTCCGCTGTGGTTGTCGGTGTGCCGCGCAATGTAGCATGGCACGGGCGCCTTCACAACCGCTGCGCCCATGGAATGCGATGGACTTTGCGCAACAATCTGTGTTAGTTGTCGCGATTTGAATGGTGTTTTTCGGTTGTCAACCGACGTGATTTGCCGCTGGCGGGTCCGTCCAGCGCCCAGGGTGTCTGATGTTGAAAAAAGTCGGCATTTTTGCCAAGAAGAATCATCCTGAAGTCGAACAGATCGCCAGCCAGGTCGCCCAGCGTTTCCGCAGTGAGGGGATCGAGGTGCTGCTCGAGGACGGTCTCGCTGAGCAGATCGGCCAGGTCAACGGCTTTACCGGGGAAGACATCCCCGCGCAGGTCGATCTGATTGTCGTCCTTGGTGGCGACGGGACGCTGATTTCCGTGGCCCGCCTGATCGGTGATCTGGAGGTGCCGATTGTCGGAGTGAATCTTGGCCGCCTCGGTTTTCTGACGGAAATCACCCGCGATGAACTGCCGGACATGCTCGATCGCCTGATCGCCGGTGACTACCAGGTTTCCGACCGGATGATGCTTGATGCCTTTATTCATCGCGATGGCGCGGTGGTCGGCAAGTATACTGTGCTCAACGACGTGGTGATCAACAAGGGCGCCCTCGCCCGGATTATCGATATGGAGACCTATGTTGACGGGCGCCATCTGAGTACCTACAAGGCCGACGGCCTGATTGTCTCGACTCCGACCGGATCGACCGGCTACAGCCTTGCGGCCGGCGGCCCGATCATTTACCCGGAGATCAACAGCCTGCTGATCACCCCGATCTGTCCGCACATGCTGACCAACCGTCCGATTATTATCTGGAGCCGCTCGATTATCGAAATCGAAGTCAAGTTTCAGGATGACGTGGTGTTTTTTACCGCCGACGGGCAGGTCGGCCATAAACTGCTTCCCGGGGACCGTGTCGAAGTCCGCCGCTCCGCATCGCGCACGCGCCTGGTCAGCAGTCCGACCAAGGAATATTTCCAGATTCTGCGCACCAAGCTGAGTTGGGGCGAGCGGTAACCCTTATCCTTGTCCAGGGATCATCGACCAGATGATGACAGATCTTCTCATCAGGAATTTTGCCATAATTGACAACCTGCACCTCTCCTTCGGCCCGGGTTTCAGCGTCCTGACCGGGGAGACCGGTGCCGGGAAATCGATCATTATCGACGCGGTGAACCTTCTTCTCGGGGGCCGCGCGCGCGGCGACGTCATCCGCGCCGGGGCCGAGAGCGCCGCGGTTGAAGCGGTCTTCAGCCTGCCTGGCGACGCGCCGTTGCGCCACCGCCTGGCCGCGGCGGAACTGCCTGATGAGGAAGACCTGGTGGTGCGGCGGACGCTCTCCCGTTCCGGAAAAAACCGCGCCTTTATCAACGGTGCCGTTGTGCCGGTCAGCCAGTTGCGCGACCTGATCGGCGACCTGGTCAACATCTACGGCCAGCATGAACATCAGACCCTGCAGCGTCCCGAGATGCATCTGCCTCTGCTTGATCGCTTTGCCGGGCTTGCCGATCAGCTTGGTGCCTATCGTCAGGCTTACTCGGCGTATCGAGCCCTCAAGGACAAACTGGAACGCTATGACGCGGCCGGACGTGAACGACAGCAGCGTCTCGAGTTTCTCTCGTTTGTCCGGGACGAACTGCGCGCGGCCCAGCTGCAGCCGGACGAGGATGATCTGCTGGCGCAGGAGCGCGGCCTGCTGCTGCATGCGGAAAAGCTGCTGAGTGCCACCGGCGGCGGCTACGAAGGCCTTTATGCCGGTGAACACGCCGCCTGCGCGATCGTCAGCGCGACGCTACGTCAACTTGGTGACCTGCGGCATATTGATCCCCAGCTTGGCGGCCTGGCAGATCAACTGCAGGAGAGTCTTTATCTTCTGGAGGATGTCGCCCTGCAGCTGCGCGGTTATGCCGACCGGCTTGATTTCGAGCCGCAGCGCCAGCAACAGGTGGAAGAGCGCCTGGCGCTGTTGGACCGGCTCAAGCGCAAATACGCTCCGACAGTCAATGAGCTGCGCAGCCATCTGCAGACCGTTGAAGCGGAACTGGACGATCTGCAGGAGGGGGACGGCCGGCGCGAAGAGATCGCGCGCGACTGCCAGCGCCAGCGCGCCGAGCTTAAGCAGCTGGCTGACCGGCTCAGCAGCAGCAGGCAGCAGGCGGCGGCGGATCTTGCCGCGGCGGTGGAAGGCGAACTGGCTGAGCTGGCGATGCCCCGGGCACACTTTTCCCTGGCCTTGACCCCCCTCGATCAGCCCGGCTACGATGGCCAGGAACGGGGTGAGTTCTATCTTGCCGCCAACCCGGGGGAGCCGCCCCAGCCCCTTGCCCGGATCGCCTCCGGCGGTGAACTGTCGCGCATCATGCTGGCGTTGCGGCGCTGTGCCCCGCACGACGACGGCCTGGTCAGCCTGATCTTTGATGAGGTCGATGCGGGCATCGGCGGGGAAGCGGCGACGGCGGTGGGGGAAAAGATCAGCCGCACGGCGGCAACGGTCCAGGTGCTCTGTGTTACCCACCTGCCCCAGGTCGCTGCTTTTGCCGATCACCACTACCGCGTCACCAAGGTGGCGCAGGACGGCCGGACGACGACCCGGCTGGTGCTCCTCGATCCGCACCAGCGTGCCACCGAGATGGCGCGGATGCTGGGCGGGTCGCAGGTCGGTGAACAGGCCCTGGTTCACGCCCGGGAGCTGATCGAGATGTCACGCCGCCGCACCGCGGACAGCCGGGACCTTGCCAAGACCTGACCATGCGGGGAACAGGATGTTGTCCACCGCCCCATTACCATAGCGGCTTATTTGACCGAACAAGGAGTCAACCATGATCCGTCGCGCCAGGATTCCCGATGCCCGGGCCATTCACCAGCTGTTGCTCACCTATGCCAAGGACGGGCAGCTGCTCGGTCGTTCCCTCGCAGCGATCTACGAATCCATCCGTGATTTTTATGTCTATGAAGAAGACGGAAAACTTCTCGGTATCGGGGCCCTGGCGATCTGCTGGGAGGATCTTGCCGAGGTGCGGTCCCTGGCCGTTGTGCCCGGCCAGCAGGGCAAAGGGATCGGTCGCAAGATTGTCGAAAAATGCCTTGATGAAGCCAGAGACCTGGAACTGAAAAGGGTTTTTGCCCTGACCTACCAGCCGGATTTTTTCAGAAAAGTGGGATTTCACGACATTGACAAGTCGGAACTGCCGCAGAAGGTCTGGGGTGACTGTATCAATTGCGTCAAGTTTCCCGATTGCGATGAAGAGGCCCTGGCAATAAATCTCTAGGCTTATTTGTTGTTTTCTGGTATTGGTGAAATGTAATATCCGTCGGGAAGGCCGTCTTTAACTACACGCTCCTTCGTAAAACCTGTCTGACCACGGTCGAGACCGGTCTATCCCACAGCATTTTCCTTCGTCCGTTTTTTTCTCAGGGTCCCGTGCGCGGGGCGGCTTTTTGGGTTTTGGGCACTGTTCTGTCGGCTTGAGCATGATTGTTGCCGGCGCAGACTGGTGGCCGCGCTGTCTTTAAAGCGCAGTGCAAGAGGGGCGGCATCGCTACGACCGGCACTTGAAAGCGGTCCTTCCGAATCGTCGTCAGGCTCAGCAGGGAGTAATCCGCATGGCAAAAAGCCTCAAGCTCATTCTCCTCTTCGGGAGAGACTCCAGGATTCGCCAATTGCGGATCAACCGTGCTCTGGTCGGCTGGGTGGTCGGCTGCCTGCTGGTCCTCTTCGGATTGCTGAGCTACTTTGCCGCGGGCTATTTCAGCCTGCAGCTTGATCAGCGCGAACTCCAGCGCCTGCGCGTCCAGACCAGTGAACAGCGCCAGCACCTGCAGCGCCTGGTCGTCGATGTGGAGCGGCTGCACCAGGAGCTCAATGACCTGGCGGCGGCGGAGGCACGGATTCGTCAGCTCGCCAACCTGGAGGATGACGCGGCCATCCTGCCGGTAGCTATCGGCGGTCAGCCCGACGTCCCCCGGCATTCCGTTGATGCCTTGCAACAGCAGATCAATGCTCTGCAGCTCGAAATAGAGTTGCGCCGCCAGGGCCAGCGTGAAGTCCGTACCCAGCTCAATGACCAGATTTTCATCAGTCGTGCGACGCCGAAGGGATGGCCGACCAAGGGCTGGTTGTCGTCCTATTTCGGCAAGCGCAAATCCCCCTTCAGCGGGAAAAAGGTCATGCACGAAGGCCTCGATTTTGCTGCCAATGTCGGGACCCCGGTTATGGCCACCGCCGATGGGGTTGTTACCCGGGTCGAGTATTCTCCAACCTACGGCAACACGGTCATCATTGACCACGGTTACGGTTACCGCACCCTTTACGCGCACAATTCCAGAATTCTGGTGAAAGCCGGCCAGCGGATCAAACGTGGGGATAACATCGCCCAGGTCGGCAACACCGGCTTGTCGACCGGTCCCCACCTGCACTATGAAGTGCATCTTAATGGCGTGCCGATCAACCCGCGCCAGACCCTTTAGCACAACCCTGAAACACTGGCGGCGACGTTGCGAGGGTGCTGAAAACCGCGTCAAAATGCTTGTTGGCACACTGTAATCGCCGCCTTTCCGCCGTTTTCCGCCGTCCATCATCGGCCGCGAAAACGTTTTTTCATGCCCGGTTTGGCCGGCTGAGCGGACCAGCCGGTATGTTCCGCCCCGGGAGTGCGAAAAGCTGTCCCTGCGGTGCGCGTAGCGGTGGCGACACGGACTGCAGGATGTCCGCCCGGGGGCTGCCGGCGCCGCGTGCGGCCTGGTATCTGTTCACCATCATGAAGCACGCAGCCGCTTTATCTTCCTCCGCCAGACCGCTTGTCCCGCCGGGATCTGCGCCGCAACATATGATAATTCCAACGTTTTGTTTTCTTATTACTGCTTGTGAGGGGTTCTGCCCCTGTGCTACTATGCCGCGGTTGTGATATGCAGACATGGTCGCTGTCTGCACAGACGTGTGAGTCTTTTTCGGCATTGCGCTCCGGTAATGCCTTCAGGAGTATTCTGTACCTATGATTCGTCATCTCTTGGTTAAAATTGTCGGCAGTAAAAATGAACGGGATCTGAAAAAGCTGCAGCCCCTGGTCGCGCAGATCAATGATCTGGAGGCACAGTTCGAAGCCCTGGACGATGCCCAGCTGCAGGGCAAAACCGCCGCATTCCGTCAGCGCCTGGCGGCTGGCGAAGCGCTCGACCAGTTGTTGCCGGAGGCCTTTGCCGTCGTCCGTGAAGCGAGCAAGCGGGTCCTTGGCATGCGCCACTTTGACGTGCAGCTGATCGGTGGCATGGTTCTTCACAACGGCAAGATCGCCGAGATGAAAACCGGCGAGGGGAAAACCCTGATGGCGACCCTGCCGATCTACCTCAATGCCCTGGTCGGCAAGGGGGTTCATGTCGTTACCGTCAACGATTACCTGGCCAAGCGTGATGCCGAGTGGATGGGGCAGATCTACCGTTTCCTCGGCCTGAGGGTGGCCTGCATCGTTCATGGTCTGACCGATGCCCAGCGCAAGGACGCCTATGCCGCGGATATCACCTACGGCACCAACAACGAATTCGGTTTCGATTACCTGCGCGACAACATGAAGTTTGACCTGGAGCAGTATGTCCAGCGTGATCTCCATTATGCGATTGTCGATGAGGTCGACTCGATTCTTATTGACGAAGCCAGGACCCCGCTGATCATCTCCGGCCCGAGCGAGGCCTCCAGCGATCTCTATTACATGGTCAACCGTATCATCCCGATGCTCGTCAAGGGGGAGGTGGTCGAGGAGCGGGATGGAAAAATCGGCCAGACCGTGAAGCACCACAGCGGCGACTATACCATCGATGAAAAAGCCCGCTCGGCGGCGCTGACCGAGGCCGGCGTTGCCAAGGTCGAAAAGCTTCTCAATGTCGACAACCTCTATGAGCCGGGCAACATTGAACTGGTGCACCATGTCAACCAGGCCCTCAAGGCCCACGCCCTGTTTACCCGTGATGTCGATTATGTCGTGAGCGAGGGCGAGGTCCAGATCGTTGATGAGTTTACCGGGCGCCTGATGCCGGGCCGGCGCTGGAGTGATGGTCTGCACCAGGCGGTCGAGGCCAAGGAAGGGGTCAAGATCGCCAACGAAAACCAGACGCTGGCGACGATCACCTTTCAGAACTATTTCCGCATGTATGAGAAGCTCGCCGGGATGACCGGAACGGCCGATACCGAAGCGGCGGAATTTCAGGAGATCTACAAGCTCGAAGTCGTGGTGATCCCGACCAATCGGCCGATGCTGCGGGAAGACAAGGCCGACGTTATCTACAAAACAGAAAAAGAAAAATTTCTCGCGACTATCGAAGATATTATTGACTGCCACGAACGCGGGCAACCGGTTCTGGTTGGTACCATTTCCATCGAGAAATCGGAACTGCTCGCGGCGCAGCTGAAGAAGCGCGGCGTTCCCCATCACGTTCTCAACGCCAAGAAGCACGAAAAAGAAGCGCAGATTATCGCCCAGGCCGGACGCAAGGGCGCGGTCACGATTGCCACCAACATGGCCGGTCGCGGCACCGATATCGTCCTTGGCGGAAACCCGGAAATGATGGCACGCGGCGAAGCGGCCGCAGCGGAGGACCCGCAGGCACGCTTCGAGGAATTGCTGCCCGGCTACGTCGAGCGCTGCCGCGCCGAGCGGCAGGAGGTTCTCGATGCCGGCGGGCTCTATATCCTCGGTACCGAACGGCATGAATCGCGCCGTATCGACAACCAGCTGCGCGGCCGTTCCGGGCGCCAGGGGGATCCGGGCAAAAGCCGTTTTTATCTGAGCCTTGAAGATGATCTGCTGCGCATTTTCGGTTCCCAGCGGGTCGCTTTTGTCATGGACAAGCTGCGTATTCCCGAAGGCGAGCCGATCGAGCACGGGATGATCAGCAAGGCGATCGAAAACGCCCAGCGTAAAGTCGAGGCACACAACTTCGATATCCGCAAGCACCTGATCGAGTACGACGACGTTATGAATCGCCAGCGCGAGGTCATTTACACCCAGCGGCGCGAGGTGCTGGCGGGGCAGCAACTCGGAGAAACCTACGCCGGGATCATCAACGAGACGGTCGAGGACATGATCGCCTCCTTCTGTCCGGAAAAAACCCCGGCCAGCGAGTGGGACTGGGATCGTTTGAGCGAGGATTTTTTCAACCAGTTCTATTTCATGCCGGACCTGGCCGACGTCAACCGGGAGACGATCAAGCAGGCAGATCTCGAGACGCGGCTCAAGGAACAGGCCCATCAGCGGCTGCAGGAGAAGGCCGAAGAGTTCACCCCCGAGGTGACCCAGCAACTGATGCGCGTGCTGCTGTTGCAGGCCATCGATTCCCAGTGGAAGGATCATCTGCTCTCCATCGATCATCTCAAGCAGGGGATCGGGCTGCGCGGTTACGGGCAGAAAAATCCCAAGCAGGAGTACAAGCGCGAAGCCTATGGCCTGTTCATGGCGATGATGGGGCGGGTGCGCCAGGAGGTGATCCAGAAAATCTATCGCATTCAGCTGGCGCGCCAGCAGGATGTTGAACAGCTTGAGGCGCAACAGCGGCGGCGCCAGATCATCATGAATCGCAGCAGTGACGAGGACCAGGGAAAAACGCCGGTGACCCGCGATGAGGAAAAGGTCGGTCGCAATGACCCCTGTCCCTGCGGCAGCGGCAAAAAATACAAGAAGTGTTGCGGCAGTTAGATAGCGCCAACCCCAGAGAGCCTGTGACCCATGCCAGAAAAACGGTTGACAGAGGGTGAACAACTCCCCGCCATCCTGCTGATTGACAGCGATCCGCAGATTCCTGATCTGCTGGCGGAGATGTTTGCGCAACTGGAAAGCCCTCTTTTGCGGCTTGAGGCGGGCCTGGCAGTGACCGAGATTCTCGATCGGGAAACTGTCGGCCTGGTGTACTGTGCCGTGTCCCTCGCCGATATCAGCGGGGTTGAGGTGCTGCGCATGATCAAGCAGCACACCCCGGCGATTCAGGTCGTTATGATCTCGGCCGATCAGGATTTCAACACCGCCCGCGAAGTCCTGCGTGAACGCGCGCTGGATTACCTGGTCCACCCGTTCAGCCGGGCAGAAGCGCTTGCCAGCGCACGGCAGGGAATCAGCTCCTATTACCATGCCCTGCATCAGGATCAGGCGCGCCTTGAGGCACAACGGCGCATGGCCGATCTGGTCCTGTTGAAAAAGGTGGGTGAAACTGCCAGTGCCGGTGCCGACCTGCAACAGCTCTTTGACCAGATCCTCGATTCCATCGTGCACTCCGCCGGCGTCGAAGTGGCCTCCCTGATGCTCCTTGAAGAGGACGGGATGTTGCACATCGCCTCCGCTCACGGGCTGTCGCCGGCGATTGCCAAATCGGTGCGGGTCGCCGCGGGGGAGGGGATCTCCGGTCACGTCCTGGCAACGGGCGAGCCGATCCTGGTGGCCAATATTGACCAGGATCGTCGTTTCACCAGCCTCGAAGGGGCGCACAAGTACAAGACCCAATCCCTGTTGTCCGTACCAATCTTCATCCGCGAGCTGCTGGTCGGTGTCATCAATGTCAATAACAAGCGTTCGGGAGAGCCTTTCGATCTCGAGGATCAGAATCTTCTGGTGACGATTGCCAGCCAGGTTGCCCTGGCGATGGAGAACTATGATCTGGTCAACCATCTGCGCCGGCAGACCGCTGTTCTTGAACGGACCAATGAAGACCTGCTGCGCATGCACCGAGCGCGGACGCGCCTGGTCTGCAACCTGTCCCATGAACTGAAAACACCGCTGACGTCAATCATGGGATATGTGGATCTGTCGCTTGCTTTTTTTGATAAACTGAGCAGGGAAGAGTTCAGGGAGAATCTGGCGCACGTGCACGAAGAGGGGCAGCGCCTCGAACGCCTGATCACCGGGATGCTGCGCCTGTTTTCGATTGAGTCGGAACGTGAAATCTGGCGCTGGAAGTCTTTCGGCGTGCCCTGGTCCATTGCCGACGCCTTCCAGTACTACAGCGGTAGAATGAGTGACATGGGGCTGCTGACCGAACTTGATATTGCGGATGATCTGCCCGAAATCTTTGCCGATCAGGAAAAATTCGGCATGGCGTTCAATGCGCTGATCGACAACGCCGTCAAGTTCAACCGGCCCGGTGGCCGCCTGCAGGTCCGGGCCAGGGTTCGGGAACAGGATGGCCTCGAATATGTCTACCTGCAGATTTACAACGACGGGCAGAAGGTTCCGGTCGAAGCCCTCGAAACCATCTTCAGTTCCTACACCCAACTGGGCGACATCGATACGGAAAAGCCACCGGGCGTCGGTATCGGCCTGGCCCTGGCGAAGGTGATCATTGACCGGATGCAGGGGGATATCTTCCTCGAAGAGGTCGCCGGGGAGGGGACCTGCTTCGGTCTGCTGCTGCCGACGCAACATACCTACAACGCGCTGAAGAGGGAACCATGACAAACTACGAGCCGCCGCGGGGCTACCGCTTTGCAGCGCTGGCCAGCGGCATCAAGAAGTCCGGCAAAACTGATCTGGCCCTGATCGTTGCCGCTGAGCCGGCCAACTGTGCCGGGGTCTTTACCCGCAACCGGGTGGTTGCGGCTCCTCTGCAGGTGACCCGTTCGCGGGTGGCCGCCGGACGCTGCCAGGCGATCCTGGTCAACAGCGGTAACGCCAACGCCTGTACCGGCACAGCCGGTAACGCCACCGCTGCAGCCACCTCGCGCCAGTTGGCCGCGGAACTCGGGATTGCCGAGGAGCTGGTGGCGCTGGCGTCGACCGGGGTGATCGGTGTGCCGCTGCCGCTGCCCCCCTTTGAACAGGGGATCCCGCGCCTTGTCGCGCAGCTGGATCGCCTGCAGGTGGACGCTGTTGCCCGGGCGATGATGACCACCGACGCCTTTACCAAAATCGCCAGCGCCAAAGAGTATCTCTCCGGTGACTATGCGATCCTCGGACTGGCCAAGGGCGCCGGGATGATCCATCCTGACATGGCGACCATGCTCTGCTTTGTCCTGACCGACGCGCGCATCGCCAGCGACCTGCTTGCGGACATGTTGCAGCGCTGCGTTGCCAACAGCTTCAATGCGATCACCGTTGATGGCGATACATCGACCAATGATACGGTTCTGCTGCTTGCCAACGGGGCCGCCGGCGGTCCCGAGATTGTGCGCGGCAGTCGTGCGGCGGCGGTGTTCGAGGAGCATCTGCAGCGGGTCATGCTCGACCTGGCCAAGATGATTGTCCGCGATGGCGAAGGGGCGACAAAGATGGTGCGCATCCGCGTGACCGGCGCAGGTACGGTCGCTGACGCCCGCACGGTTGCCCGTTCGGTGGCGACATCCGCGCTGGTGAAGACAGCTTTTTTTGGTGAAGATGCCAACTGGGGGCGGATCATTGCCGCCGTCGGCTATGCCGGTGTCGAGATCGATCCGGAACTCATTGATATCCGCTTCGGCGATGTGCCGATTGTCAGGCAGGGGGTCGCCATCGACCACGAGCACGAAGCCCGGGCGAGCGCGGTGCTCAAGCAGGAGACCTTCACGGTGACCATCGATCTGCACCAGGGGGAGGCGGAGGCGAGTTATTACACCTCCGATCTCAATTATGAATACGTCAAGATCAATGCCGCCTACCGCACCTGAAAAGCAGGAGCGGCTGCACCCGGCGCGTTTCATTGACCATACCCTGCTGGCACCGACGGCGACCAGTGCCGGCGTCATTACCCTGTGTGAGGAAGCAGTCGAGCATGATTTTGCCGCCGTCTGCATCCCGCCCCGGTATGTCTCCCTGGCGGCCGAACGTCTCTATGGGTCGGAGGTCCGCGTCGCGACGGTGGTCGGTTTTCCCTGCGGCTACAACAGCCTGCGCCAGAAGATCCAGGAAACTGTCGAGCTGGTGGCTGCCGGGGCCGAGGAAATCGACATGGTGGTGACGCTGGCGCATCTTTTCGAAGGGCGGCTCGATCTGCTTGAAGAGGAAATCGCCCAGGTGGTCCTGGCCGCACAGCAGGCACCTGTCAAGGTGATCATCGAGTGCTGTTTTCTCGATACGGCACAGAAGATTGCCGCGACGCAGAGAGCGGTGGCCGCCGGTGCCGCCTTTGTCAAGACCTCTACCGGTTTTGGTCCATCCGGGGCGACCCTGGCGGACGTGCAGCTGCTGGTTGCCGCCGGCGCCGGACAGATCGCCGTCAAGGCCGCCGGTGGGATCCGTTCGTGGCAGGAGTGTGAAAAATTTCTTGCTGCCGGTGCCGACCGGATCGGCACCAGTGCCGGGGTTGCGATCATGCAGCAGTGGCAGCTGGCGGGCTGATGGCCATGTTCAGACGTGTGGTTATCATTGTCCTTGACGGGGTCGGGATCGGCGCGCTGCCGGATGCACAGCGATACGGTGATCAGGACGCCGCGACCTTGCAGCATGTCGCCGCTGCCGTTGGCGGCCTGCATCTGCCGCAGCTTGAGGCTCTCGGCCTCGGGCGCATTGCTCCCGTGCATGGCGTGGCCAGGGTTGCCGCACCGGCCGCCTGCTGGGGGAAAATGGCCGAGCAGAGCGCGGGCAAGGACTCGGTCACCGGGCACTGGGAAATTGCCGGGGTCATCCTCGACAGGCCCTTTGCCGTCTTCCCTGACGGTTTTCCGGCGCCGATCATTGCCGCTTTTACGGCGGTCGCGGGGAGCGAGCCTTTGGGCAACCTGGCCGCCAGTGGCACCGATGTCCTGCGCCTCCTCGGCGAAGAGCATCTGCGTACCGGCAGGCCGATTGTCTATACCAGCAGCGATTCGGTATTCCAGATCGCCGCCCATGAACAAGTCATGGCTCCGGCGGCCCTCTACGATCTCTGCCGTGCGACCTTTGCGGCCCTGGCCCCCTACAATATCTGTCGTGTCATCGCCCGGCCCTTTCTCGGCGATGACGCCGCGACCTTTTACCGGACCGCCGGCCGGCACGACTTTCCGAGCGCGCCGCCGTCGCCGACATTGCTCGACCTGCTGCACCGCGCCGGCGTGACCACCTGTGGCATCGGCAAGATCGAGGACCTGTTTGCCGGCCAGGGGCTGGCCATGAGTACGCCGACGGATGGCAACCGGATGGGGATGGCCGCGACACTGCGTGCCTTTGCCGCTCTCTCCGACGGTTTGATCATGACCAACCTGGTGGATTTTGATATGCTCTATGGGCACCGTCGTGATGCCGCCGGTTTTGCTGCCGCGCTGACCGCTTTCGACAACTGGCTGCCGACATTGCTGCAGGAGCTGGGCTCCGACGATCTGCTCATCGTGACGGCGGACCATGGTTGTGATCCGACAACCCCGGGAACGGATCACAGCCGCGAATATGTCCCCTTGCTGGCGTATTCGCCCGGTCTCCATGCTCCTGTTGATCTCGGGGTACGTGCCACATTTGCCGATCTGGGTGCGACCGTCGCTGAAAACTTCGGCGTCCGTTGCACACATGGACAGAGTTTTCTTGCTGATCTTCAGCGCTGATGATCAGTTGTTTCTGGACACATTGCCCCGGGGGTTCACGACATGAAAAAGAAGCTGTTGCTGCTACTGGTCCTGCTGGTAACAGGCGCAAGCCTGCAGGCTGCCGAACTGCGCGTTGTTGACGGCACCATCACGACGGCCATCGAAGACCAGATGCCGGTTGATCGTCTGGACAGCTACCGCGCCGATTACGGCAAACTGTTCTGTTTCACGCGTGTCGTCGGTGCGGAAGGGTCCAGCGCAGTGACCCATGTCTGGGTCTACGAGGGGGAAGAAATGGCACGGGTGACTCTCCCCGTCCTGTCACAGGACTGGCGTACCTATTCATCGAAACGCTTTCTGCCCCAGTGGGTCGGGGAGTGGTCGGTCCTGGTCCTGGATGAACAGGGTCGTCAGATCGCCGAATACCCGTTCCGCCTTGAATGACCTGGAGCCGGGGGTGACAGGCAGGTCCGCCAGGAAGAGACACGCATCATGACGATCAGGGAGATGCAGGAACAGAACGAATTGCGTTCACTGGCAACCGGGGCCTGCTGCAGCGTCAACAGCAGGGGACGCAGCACGCCGGCGAAGGCGTGCGCGATCCGGACCCTGTTTCAACACGACCGCGACCGTATTCTCCACAGCAAATCCTTTCGACGTCTCAAGTACAAGACCCAGGTTTTTCTCGCTCCGGAGGGGGATCATTACCGTACCCGTCTGACCCATACGCTGGAGGTGTCCCAGGTCGCGCGGACCGTTGCCCGCGCTTTGCGCCTCAATGAAGATCTCACCGAAGCGATCGCTCTTGCGCATGATCTCGGGCATACGCCCTTCGGCCATGCCGGTGAACGGGTGCTTGATCAGCTTGTCAGCGGCGGTTTTCACCATGTCCGCCAGAGTGTCAGGGTTGTCGATATCCTCGAAAAGGATGGCAAAGGGCTGAACCTGACGTTCGAGGTGCGCGACGGCATTGGCAAGCATTCCAAGGGGCAGGGCGGCTCGCTGGTCGCCGCCGACCCGCATTGTGCTGCAACCCTCGAAGGGCAGGTTGTGCGTCTTGCGGACGTCATTGCCTATGTCAGTCACGATCTCGATGACGCGATTCGTGGTGGCGTCATCTGTGCCGACGATCTGCCCGGCGCTATTGTTGCTGTTGTCGGTAAACGCCATTCCGAGCGGATCGATCGCATGGTGACCGACCTGATTCACCAGTCGCTCGCTGCCGGCGTAGAGCGTATCGCCCTGTCGGCGGAGATGGACGAGGCGATTCGTGCACTGCGCTCCTGGCTCTACGAACATGTCTACCGTGCGCCCTGCGTCCAGGCGGAGTTTGATAAAGCCTCCTCGCTGCTGCGTCAGCTGTTCTGCTATTTTGTAGACAACGAAGAGGTCTTTGTCCTGCATGGCGGCCACAGGTTTGCCGGCGACAGTCTCGAGGTTTCCGTCGCGGATTTCATCGCCGGGATGACCGACCGTTTCGCGCTTGCGCTTTATCGCCGCTTGTTCCTGCCGCAACCCTGGCGGGCGCTTTGAGAGGCAGGGTGACGAATCCCCGGATAGAGCTTGACAGTTTCTAATCTGTGTGTTAGTTTTCGCCGGGATACCGAGGAAAATCAGATAGTTCGGCTTTATCAGAGGGATTATGCCGGTTGACAGCAAGAGGGCACTGACGTTTCATCTGGCGGGAGTCGCTTTTATCGTCAGCCTGGATGAGATTGTCGAGGTGGTCGAGGACCTGCAAGGTCTTCTCGATTTCGAGCGTCGCGACCTTGGCCAGGGGATCGTCTGTGCCCTGTCGTTCCGCCGTGCCTGGATTCCTGCCATTGATCCGGCGTTGCGGCTTGGTCTCGTTCACGCCGCCCCCCTGCCGGACCGGGTCGCTCTGGTGCTGCATAGCGTGGAGGGGGTCTGGGCGCTCCTGGCAGATCGTATTGGTCCTCTTCTGGGGCCGGCAAAGCTTACCCCTTGCGACGTGCCTCCGCTGCTCAAAAAGTTGCCCGGCCTGCTCTATTCACAGATTCTTCTGGCAGAAGGAACCCCCTTTGTGGTTTTTGAGCCAAAGCGTTTTTACGGGTTCAGTCAGGGTGCGGCATGACCGGTTATGGTCTGTTCCGGCTGAACGATTTCGCGTATGCTGTGGCACTGGGGCGCATTCGCCGGATCATCGAGGGCGTGACGCTGTATCTGCTGCCCGGACTGCCCCGCGGTGTCGCGTCCGTTCTGGTCCACGAGGACGCCATCGTGCCGGTCTGCAGTCCGCTGCCGCCGGCTGCGGCAGACCACCATCAGGACGGTACCACCTGCTACGTGCTGGTTGATTCCTGCTGTGGTGCCCTGGCACTGCCGGCGCAGCCGGGCGGACGGATCGTTGCCGGCCACAAGGGTCGCCTCGGCGCCCCAACAGACGGTTATGCCGTCTGGGAAATTGCGACATTTCGTATCCAGGATCACAGCTACCGGATCCTCGATGTTGATCGATTAGCCATGGAAATAATCCAGGGGGTACCGTATCCTTTGCCCGACGCCGGATGTGCGAGGAGGCTCGATGAAGAAAAAACTGCTGTTGGCCGATGATAGTATAACCATCCAGAGGGTCGTCGGTATCATCTTCGCAGATGAAGATTATCAACTGCTGACTGCTGCGGATGGCGACAGGGCGTACGAACTGGCGCTGGAGGAGAAGCCCGATCTGGTGATCGCCGACATCGCGATGCCCGGCAAGGATGGTTTTGAGCTCTGCCGGGCGATCAAAGCTGCGGAGTCGCTGGCGGCAACTTCGGTTCTGCTGCTACCGGGTGTCTTTGAGGAATTTGATGAAACGAGGGCGGCAGAGGTGTGTGCCGATGGCTGGCTGACCAAGCCGTTTGAGTCCCAGGCGATGATCGACAAGGTGCGCAGCCTGCTGGCGACGCCACCCTTGCGGCTGGAGGTGCCATCCCCGGTGGCGACGCCGGAAGACGACTGGGCGACTACGGCATTCGATCAGGAGTGGGTCACTCCGGCGTTCGAAGAGGCCGCAGCGGGGGGCGACGAGGAGACAACGGGCGCTGAACCGGTCTTTTCAACTGCGCAGGAAGAGGAAACGACGTCCGGTGAGGAGGACAATATCTGGAGCGCCGTCTCTTTTGCCGAAGAGGATCTGCATCCCGCCGCCGCAGCCGCTGAGGATGATGATCTTTTTCCTGAACCCGCCGGGCACGGCGAGGCGGTGTCGGCTGCGTCCGACGAAGAGGATGAGATCCTCGCGGCTGTCGGAGCGGCTGCGGGAGACGCTGCAGAGGAATCGGAATACGCCGGTGATTTCAGCTACCTGCAGGATGAAAACAGCGAGCCGCAGGAGCTTTCGGTCGACACTTACGGCGACTTTTCGTTTTCCGGAGAAGCAGACGAAACGGAGGAGGATGCGGATGTTCTCGAGCTGATGGAGAGTGACCTCGAGGAAGGTGACGTCCTGGTCGAAGATGACGAGACCTTCATTGATGACCAGGCGGATGAGGTTGCAGCGCAGTCCCCGCCGGCCACCGCCGGTTTCTATCCAACCTTCAGCGAGACTGCCGTTGTCAGCGAAGAGGAAGAGATCCTCGAGTTGACCGAAAACGAAATCGTTGAAGAGGAAGCGGCAGAGCCCGGAGAGAGCGCAGCTGTCGAGGACGGCGGAGAGACTCTCGAGGTTGAAGAAGCCGCAGAACTTGCAGATGAGGACGCAGACGCCGGCCGGTTGTTCGCAGATGACGAGGACGAAGGTTCTGTTTTTGCTGCAGAGGCCGAAGAGGACGCCGGCGCAACGGCTGACGCGCTCTTTGATGAGGAGGTGGCGGAACCCCTGGAGGTCGAGGACGTGGCAGAGAGCGAGGACACTGCCCGGGTGTTCACAGAAGAGGCGGAGGACGATTTCGTTTCTGCTGCAGAGACCGCAGAGGACACCGGCGAATCTGCTGACGAGCTGTTCGAAGACGAAGTCGCGCAGCCCGGTGATGACGGCAACATCTTCGCCGCAGCCTTCGACGAAGAAGAGGCCGAGGCCGCAGAATCCGGGGTCTCTGCGGCGCGCGTCGAAGAGCAGCTCCGGGCCCTTTCTGAAGAGGAGCTCACGGCGCTTGTTGAGCGGGTCGCTGGTCCGCTGATTGAAAAGCTGGCAGCGCAGCTGCTTGAGAAAATTGCCTGGGAAGTGGTCCCCGACCTGGCCGAGACGATGATCAGCGCGGAAATCGAGAAAATCAAGCAGAGCGATCGCTAGACCACTGCCAGCCCACACCACAAGTGAATCCCCTGCGGGGAGGTTTGGATGTCTTGACTTCCGTAACCTCCCCGCTTTATTGTGCCCCGCAAAACCTCCAGCCGACACAGACCTGCCAGCCACCGGCAGTGAAACAAAGGATTGTGACGCCATGAATGTGCAGCTGCCGAAAGATTACGACCCCGCCCGGATCGAAAAAAAGTGGTTTGACGTCTGGGAACAGCGTGGTGATTTTCATGCCGACGAAAATTCGGAACTTCCCCCCTACGCTATCGTCATTCCACCGCCGAATGTTACCGGTGTGCTCCATATGGGCCACGCGCTCAACAACACCCTGCAGGATATCCTCTGCCGCTGGAAGCGCATGTGCGGCTACCAGGTCCTGTGGATGCCCGGAACCGACCATGCGGGCATCGCGACCCAGAACGTGGTGGAGAAACAGCTGCACGCCGAAGGGATTGACCGGCATGACCTCGGTCGCGAGGCCTTCGTCGAGCGGGTCTGGCAATGGCGGGAGACATCCGGTGGCCAGATCATCAATCAGCTCAAGCGCCTGGGCGCCTCGTGTGACTGGGAGCGCGAGCGTTTTACCATGGATGAGGGTTTGTCCACCGCAGTTCGTGAAGTGTTTGTCCGTCTCTACCGGGATGGCCTGATCTATCGTGACAACCGCCTGATCAACTGGTGCCCGCGCTGCCATACCGCCCTCTCTGACCTTGAGGTCGAGCACGAAGACAGAAAAGGGCATCTCTGGCACCTGCGGTACCCGGTGATCGGCACCGATCGTTATCTGACCGTGGCGACGACCCGTCCGGAAACCATGCTCGGCGACTCCGCCGTGGCGGTTCACCCCGATGATGAACGTTACCAGGACCTGATCGGCAAGGAGGTTCTGCTGCCCCTGGTCGACCGGCGCATTCCGGTCATCGCCGATGACTATGTTGACCGGACCTTCGGCAGCGGTGCCGTGAAAATGACTCCCGCCCATGACTTCAATGACTTTGCCATCGGCAAGCGGCACGACCTCGCGTTCATCAACGTGCTGGATGAATCGGGGCGGATCAATGAACAGGGGGGAGCTTATGCCGGCATGACCGCTGTTGCAGCACGGCAGCGGGTGGTTGACGATCTGGACGCCCTCGGGCTGCTTGAGAAGGTCGCCGACCACACCAGCGCCGTCGGCGAATGTTATCGCTGCCGCGCCATCATCGAACCCTACATGAGCAAACAGTGGTACGTTGCGGTCAAGCCCCTGGCGGAACAGGCGATCGCCGCAGTGGAATCAGGCCAGACCAGGATTCTGCCGCGCCAATGGGAAAAAACCTATTACGAATGGATGTACAACATCCAGGACTGGTGCATCAGCCGGCAGATCTGGTGGGGTCACCGCATTCCCGCCTGGTTCTGTGCCGATTGCGACGGCATTAGCGTGTCGATGACGGACGTCACCTGTTGCGAGCACTGCGGCGGGACCAGCCTGGCACAGGAGACCGATGTTCTGGATACCTGGTTTTCCTCCGCGCTCTGGCCTTTTTCAACCATGGGCTGGCCGGAGCAGACCCGCACCCTGGACAAGTTCTATCCAACCAGTTGCCTGGTGACCGGTTTTGACATCCTGTTCTTCTGGGTGGCGCGGATGATGATGATGGGGCTGCGCTTTATGGGGGAGGTTCCTTTCAAGGAGGTCTACATCCACGCGCTGGTGCGCGACGCGCACGGGCAGAAGATGAGCAAGAGCAAGGGGAATGTCATCGATCCGTTGACCGTTGTTGATGAGTTCGGCGCCGACGCTTTCCGTTTCACCCTCTGTGCTTTTGCCGCCATGGGCCGGGATATCCGCCTGTCGACGGAGCGGATCAGCGGTTACCGCCATTTTGTCAACAAGCTCTGGAATGCCAGCCGTTTCGCCCTGCTTAACCTGGAAGATTTTGACCCGGACAGCGGCGCGATCTCGGCCGCCGGCCTGCCTGCCGCCGAGCAGTGGATTCTGCATCGTTACGACGTGACCGCCAGGCAGATCAACCAGGCCCTTGACGATTACAAATTCAATGATGCGGCCAGCATCCTTTATGCATTTACCTGGCATGAGTTCTGTGACTGGTACGTTGAGTTGAGTAAGCAGCCGCTTTACGGCGATGACCCGGTGGCGCGCCAACAGACGCAGGGTGTTCTGTTCACCGTACTCGAAGGGCTGTTGCGGTTGCTGCACCCGATTCTCCCCTTTGTAACTGAAGAGATCTGGCAGATGCTGCCCGGTCAGCGCGGCGTGCCATCGATCATGCAGGCCGCCTATCCCCTGGGCAGCAGCCTGGTGGTTGACCAGCAGGCGGTTGCCGACATGGAAATGGTCATGGGTATTGTCGGCGCGATCCGCAACGTGCGCGGTGAACTGGACCTGTCTCCGGGACAGAAGATCAGCGTCCTGCTGGATTGCCGGGACGACACAGCCGTGGCGGTTGTGCGTGCCGGCGAGGCGGCGATAACCCGCCTTGCCCGGGTTGAGAACCTGGTGGCCGGTGTTGGCGTCGAGCGCCCCGCAGATGTTGCGACCCAGGTGGCCGGTGAGGTGGAGGTCCTGATTCCGCTGGCCGGCCTGATTGATCTGGATGAAGAGGAAGCCCGCCTGCGCAAGGAGATCGACAAGGTGCAGAAGGATGTCGACTTTTTTACGACCAAGCTGGGCAACGAGAAATTCGTTAATAACGCCCCTGCCCAGGTCCTTGAAAAGGACCGGGCGAAGCTGACGGCGGCTACTGAGAAAAACGATATCCTGAAGCAGAGTCTCGAAAAGATCCTGTCACTGAAGCTCTCGCGCCGGACTTCCTGAGGGGTCCGGGGGCGCCGGCAGCGGGTTTTTCCGCCGCTGTCATCCGTGCCTCCGGGTTATGGGAATTTGTCGATTCACGGTTTTTTTTGTTTAATTTTATAACAATGTTTAGTATACAGTATACGATCTGTTATTAAGCAGTCCGCTTCACAGTTCTTGACTATTTCAGTGTTTTTGTTACGGCACCGAAGGGATGTCAACTATGGGCAGGAAGATCGATACCTGGCGGGGACCGCCGGGACAATGTTGCAGGGCTCGTTTTCAGGAGGAGAGGAGAGCCGGGCCGGATTAATGGAGCTGATATCGCTGATTGAATTTGGGACACTGAGCCCTTCAATGGCAATCATTCACACTCTCGAGGGAAATTCACTATGATGAATCTGTTTACAAGCACTGTAGGAAGAAAGATTCTGATGGCGGTGACCGGTCTGTTACTGATCGCGTTCGTTACCGTTCATCTCATAGGCAACCTGTCGGTCTTTGCCGGACCTGACAGTCTTAATGCCTATGCCAAAGCGCTGCACGATCTCGGACCGCTGGTATGGCTGTTCCGTTTGGGCATGCTTGCCCTGTTTGCCATCCATATCACTTTCGGTATCCAGCTTTACATGGAAAACAAGGCAGCAACGCCTGACCCATACGCTATCCAGAAAACCCTGGTGACGACCTTTTCTGCCAAAACGATGATTTTCACCGGCCTGATGATCCTCGCGTTCCTGCTCTACCATCTGCTCCACTTCACCGTGCAGGTGACCAATCCGGAGATCTCCGCCGTCCGTCTGCCTCTCGACGCGGCCGCTCGCCCGGACGTTTACTCGATGGTCGTGCTGAGTTTTCAGAAGGTGTTTATTTCGCTGATCTACATTGTTGCCATGGTCGCCCTGCTGCTCCATCTGGCACACGGTATCTCCAGCTGGGTGCAGACCCTGGGCTGGAGCACCGGACCGAGTCAGGACAAGGTCATTTCCATCGGCAAGGTCGTGGCAATCGTATATGGTCTGGCGTACATCGCCATTCCTTTGTTAATTCTCGCTCGCATTGTGAAATAGGGGGCTTATTGTGATATTAGACGGAAAAGCACCTAAAGGTCCGATTGAAACATCGTGGGACAAGCATCGCTTCGACATGAAGCTGGTGAACCCCTCCAACAAGCGTAAGTACAAGGTTCTCGTGGTCGGCACCGGTCTGGCCGGTGGTGCGGCAGCCGCATCCCTGGGCGAGCTGGGCTACAATGTCGAGGCCTTCTGCTACCAGGACAGCCCGCGGCGCGCCCACAGTATTGCGGCCCAGGGCGGAATCAACGCGGCCAAGAGCTATCCCAATGACGGTGACAGCATCTACCGCCTCTTTTACGACACGGTCAAGGGGGGCGATTACCGCGCCCGTGAAGCCGACGTCTGGCGCCTGGCCCAGGTGTCCAACAACATCATCGACCAGTGTGTCGCCCAGGGCGTTCCTTTCGCCCGCGACTACGCCGGTTACCTGGACAACCGCTCGTTCGGTGGCGCACAGGTATCGCGGACCTTCTATGCCCGTGGTCAGACCGGCCAGCAGCTGCTGCTCGGCGCCTACTCGGCGCTGTCACGGCAGATCAAAAACGGTTCGGTGAAAATGTTCGCCCGCCGCGAAATGCTCGACCTGGTCGTCGTTGACGGCGTGGCCAAGGGGATTACCTGTCGCAACCTGGTTACCGGGGCGATTGAATCCTACTGGGGTGATGCTGTCATCCTCGCCACCGGCGGTTTTGTCAACGTCTTCTACCTCTCGACCAATGCAATGGGCTGCAGCGCCACGGCGATCTGGAAAGCGACCAAAAAGGGTGCCTACATGGCGAACCCCTGCTACACCCAGATCCATCCGACCTGTATTCCCCAGCATGGCGATAAACAGTCAAAACTGACCCTGATGTCCGAGTCGCTGCGCAACGACGGACGCGTCTGGGTACCGAAAAAAGCCGAGGACTGCGGTAAACACCCCAGTGAGATTCCCGAGGATGCCCGTGACTACTTCCTCGAGCGCAAGTATCCCTCCTACGGCAACCTCGCTCCGCGTGACATCGCTTCGCGCGCGGCGAAAGAGCAGTGTGATGATGGCCGCGGCGTCGGTGAAACCAAGCGCGGCGTCTTCCTCGATTTCAAGGCGTCTATTGAGCGTCTCGGCCAGCCGACAATTGAGGAGCGTTACGGCAACCTGTTTGATATGTACGAAAAGATCACCGACGAAAACGGTTACGAGCGCCCCATGCGTATCTACCCCGCACCGCACTATTCAATGGGCGGTCTCTGGGTGGATTACCAGTGCATGAGCAATATTCCCGGTCTTTTTGTCCTGGGCGAAGCCAACTTCTCGGTCCACGGAGCCAATCGCCTCGGCGCTTCGGCCCTGATGCAGGGTCTGGCTGACGGCTATTTCGTCATCCCCTACACCATTGCTCCTTACCTTGCGTCCCTGACCCCCGGTCAGGTCAAGGAAGACCATCCGGAGTTCAAAAAGTCGGCGGAAGATGTCAAGGAAGAGATCGACAAGATGCTGTCGATCAAGGGCAAGAAAACCGTCGGCGAGCTGCACCGTGCCCTGGGCAACGTCATGTGGGAAAATGTCGGGATGGCCAGAAGTGATGCCAGCCTCAAGCAGGCCCTGAAGCAGATTCCTGAGATCCGCGACGAGTTCTGGAACAATGTGAATGTCACCGGCACCGCGGGTGAACTCAATCAGCAGCTCGAGAATGCCTGGCGTCTTGCGGACTTCATTGATTTCGCTGAAATGATGACCACCGATGCCCTGCATCGCGAGGAATCCTGTGGCGGCCACTTCCGCGTCGAGCATCAGACCGACGACGGCGAAGCGATGCGTAACGACGAAGATTTCTGTTACGTTGCCGCATGGGAGTTCAAGGGTGTGGGCAAGACTCCGGAACTGCACAAGGAGCCCTTGAAATTTGAAAACGTCAAGCTTGCCGTGAGGAGTTATAAATAATGGACCTTACATTGCACGTATGGCGCCAGAAGGGGCCAGAAGAGAGCGGAAAACTGGAGACTTACAAGGCCAAGGGGATCAGTCCTGACCAATCCTTCCTGGAAATGCTTGATGAGGTGAACGATGACCTGATCAAGACCGGGAAAGATCCGATCGCCTTCGACCATGACTGTCGCGAAGGGATCTGTGGCATGTGTTCACAGGTCATTAACGGCCGTCCTCATGGCCAGCAGGAATTGACAACCGTGTGTCAGCTGCACATGCGTCAGTTCAATGACGGTGATGAGATTTTCATTGAGCCCTGGAGAGCCAGAGCCTTCCCGATTCTCAAGGATCTGATCGTTGATCGCACCGCCCTTGATGTGGTGATGCAGGCGGGTGGTTACACCTCGTGCCACACCGGCGGTATTGCTGACGGCAACGCCCTGCTGATCGGAAAACCGGTCGCTGACTACGCCATGGATGCTGCCGAGTGCATCGGTTGCGGCGCTTGTGTCGCTGCCTGTCCGAACAGCTCGGCGATGCTCTTTGCCAGTGCCAAGGTAGCACAACTCGCGGTTCTCCCGCAGGGCAAGCCGGAAGCCAAGCGGCGCGTCAAGGCGATGACCGAGGCGATCCTGACTGAAGGGTTTGGTAACTGCACCAATCACTATGAGTGTGAAGCCGCCTGTCCGAAAGGCATCAGCGTCAAGTTCATTGCCAAGCTGAACCGTGAATACCTCAAGTCGATGATTCCCAGTTCCATGGAATAGCAAATAACAATAGTCAATCTGCTGGTGATTGTGCGGGGTGAATCTTTATTGATTCACCCCGCTTTTTTGTTTGCCCAGCGCAGCCGGCACGCCCGGCCCGTTGCAGGAAACAGGCGTCGGCCGGGTCAGGGGGACGACGGCCCGACGCGCAAGGGCGTTGCTGGTAATGGCAGGGTCTGAAAAAGAGCGAAAGATTCTTTACACGCCCAGAGCGGTGGGCAGTGAGTGGCACCTGGCGCGAGTGAACCCGGGACGGCGCTGCGTGATTGCAGGCGTGCAAGCAGGCGCAAAGACCGATAGCTGATGGCATGCCGTAGCGTGATGGAGGATGCGGTCGTTCTCAGGGAGCCGGAAACTCGCTGGGGACGCCCAAACCGCCCCGATACGTTCGGTTCCCGGATCAGGGCAATGAAAAGACACAGGATGAGTCTCACTTGGCGCGACCTGGCAACTGGCTGGAGGAACGGGGATGATGTGATGGGAGCAGGGTGAAAACGGGGTGTTTTGCATCAGGAGGAGTGCGATATGGAGGAACAGAAGCCGGGTACCAGAGCTGTACGCACAGATGTGCGAGCGGGGTGAAGTGAGTATTGATCTACGCACCTCACCCCGCTCGATTATCGTTGTCCGACCGGTTTATTTTCCGGTAGGAGCGGTGAAGTCGGGATTGCCAACCGCGTTGCCATTTTCATCAAGAATGAAGGTATGGGTGCGGATGTCGGGAATGTTGGAGCTCTTGGCCCGCTTGGGCATAACACGGTCGATATCATAACCGTGATCCGGCCCGTGACAGCTGGCACAAAGGGCGTCAAATTCCATTTTCAGGGTTGTTTCACTGTGGGGATTGTGGCAGGTGGTGCAGGTCATCCCGGCTTTCGGTCCTTGCTCCATATCGTTATACTCCATCCGGTGTGCACTGCCGGCGCCATCGTCATGGAAACGTCCCGGGGTGTCTTTGATCCTGGCTATTTCAACCAGGTCATTCAGGGTGTCACCGATCAGGAACTTGGGAGTATCATTGCGGTAGGTGTTTTCATGCCACTTGTTATTGCGGGCGTGACAGGCGCCACAGGCGTCCATCTGCTGTTGGTTGGTGAATTCTGCCGGGTTGATAATGCTGGCCAGCCCTGCTTCACGGTCTTTGGTGATATTGGCGATATGCGCACTGCCTGGCCCATGGCAGGCTTCACAGCTGACGCCCATCTCGCTTACGACATCAGTTAACTGATAACCGCTGGCTACGGAGCGATCGATGCTGTTGGACAGATCGTAGTTATAGCCGGTCGCATGACATGCCAGGCAGCGATCTTCGTACGAACGGTTTTCACCATAGGTGTGGGCACGGGGATTATTGTCCTTGCCATCTGCTGTCGTCCAGTAATACTGCCAGTTTAAAAATACATGGCCATCGTCCGTCTGGACAACATAGCGTTGTTTCCATTTTCCACCAACGGTGTATTTGATTTCGTCGAGGCTGGTGATCGCCCCTTCTCTGCCACTGTCACGATGCGGTCCGTATGTGAGCAGATCGCCATAGGTGGGGGTTTCTTTCCAGCTGCTGGTGAACTTGTTTGCCGGCATTGTTTCCGTCGGATTTTTGATGGCGTACTCCAGCATTGCCCGTGCGTCATCGTGCATGGCAACCTTGGCGTCCTGGATCATATCACCGTGAACCGTTGCCGCCCATCCTTTATGGGCATCTGAGTGACAGCCTTTACAGCTGTTGGCACCAACGTATTTCGCATTTTCCATTTGCGCCTCTGCATTGGCTCTTGCTTTTGAGTGCGATGCGGCATGCGCCGTGAAGAAACCTGCCGTTATGATCAAGATGGTAATGGCAGCGATCGTGAGTCGTCGCTTGGCGTGGGTGGTAAAAAACATATTGCTGACCTCCTGGTGGCAGTGAATAGTGGCGATCCATCACGGATCTTTTCATGATGGTGGCTATTCTAGAGAGGGGTCACCAGGGAAACCAGATAAAAGAAATCAACAATATCGGGCGGCCTTGTGAAGAAAACTTCACAGGATTTCAACCTGCTGACATAACGTGACCATCTTCGGCAGGAAACCAACCAAAGAAGGGCCAAGGAAAAATCAGGATTCCAGGCTTTTGCAGATGTAGGATAAACAGGTCGACGCCCGCTGACCGTTGGTGGTGAGTTCGTAGAGTTTGTCCAGGGGCTGGTCAATAAAGCCGGCTTCGCGCAGAACTTTGAGGTGGAAGTTGACTTTGGTGTGATCTTCGATCTCCAGGGCGCGAACCAGATCCATAAAGCGCATCGGCCCCTGGCGGCTCAGCAGTCGCAGGATCTGCCTGCGCAATCCGTTGGCGAGGCTGTTGAAAACCTTGTCGAGGTCGGCAGCTTCCGTTTCTTCGCAAAAGCGTGCCTTTTGCAGATTCAAGCGAACCGTGAGCATGAATGCATCGATTTTGAAGGGTTTGACAATATAGTCATCGGCGCCCTGTTGCAGTGACTGGACGGCGTTCTGCACCGAGGCATAGGCCGTCATGACGATAATACGGGTGCGCGGTGCCTTTTTTCTGATCAGGGGGATGGCGGCCATTCCGTCGGACCCCGGCATCACCAGGTCGAGCAGAATCAGGTCGAAGGTTTCCTGCTGCAGTTGAAGCAATGCATCATCTGCGCTATGAGAAGGGATGGCCTGCAGCCCCTCCTGTTCCAGAACTTCCAGCAGGGTAGTGCGCAATTCGTGATCATCATCCACAACGAGAATGTGATTCATCCGGTGTTTTCTCTTTTCTGGTTGTGACCCGCGATCGCGGGGAATTTCAAGGTAACCCGTGCCCCTCTGGTGTCGATGCGCGGGGAAATTTCAATGGAACCGTCATGCTGGTTCATGATGCCGTAGCAGATGGAAAGACCCAGTCCGGTGCCCTGGCCGACCTCCTTGGTGGTAAAAAAAGGTTCCATGATCCGGGCAAGATCTCCTTCGGTAATGCCGGTGCCGGTGTCGCTTACCTGGATAATAACATCGCCGGCACCCTGCCGGCCTTTGACTTCAATGATTCCGCCATCCGGCATGGCATCAATGGCATTCAGGAACAGGTTCAGGAACAGCTCTTCGAGTTTGAGAGGGTTTCCGTCAACGGCCGGCAGGCTCGGCAGACTGTTGCGCAGTTGGTGATTGCGGGAACGATAAGAGGCCATTTCCCAGGCCGATTTGATGACCGGCCCGAGGGCGACCCGGACATGCTCGGCGTCAGGGGTCTTCCCGCCGGCAAATATGAGCAGTTCCTTGGCAATGTGGGAGGATTTGTCGATACTTTTTTCAATATTGCTGAAGCGCGTCGCGATTTTTTCCGGTAGCTGTTTTACCTCCGCATGCCGCTGTAACATTTCCAGCTGCAACGAGGCATTGGCCAGAGGGTTGTTGATTTCATGGGCGATGCCGGCGGCGAGACGACCGATGGCGCTGAGCTTTTCACTGTTGGCGGCGAGCTGGAGGCGTTCCGTGATCATTTCTTCCCGCTGATCCATGAAGGTATCGAGAGCGTACATGAGGAAGTGCAGAATGACAAAAGCACTGGTTGCCCGCCATACTTCGATGGGCAGGACCAGCACTGTCCCTGAGGGTATCGCACCGGCAAAGATGCCATAGGCAAAAAAAGCCGCTCCGGCGCCGATAAAATTGTAGGCTCCACGGAAGTTCTGCCTGGTCAGCTGCCGCGCATAGAGGAAAAACCCGGTGCCGGTTAAAAGGGATGCGGGAAGAGCGATCAGCAGTCGCATGTCATATTCAATGGAGCGCAGCAGGCTCGTATCTTGCCATGGGTGGAGCAGCGCCAGGTGTGTCAAAAAAAGCACAAGCATCAGGCTAAAGAACAATTGCAGCCAGGGTTTGGTTTTTTCGATCAGGGAGGCATTGAGGGTGATGCTGAACAGGAACAGAAGCAGGAAAGACGCCAGTGCCAGCAGCAGGCTGACGTGCCTGGTGTAAATGAGTTCCCCCAGGTTTTCCGTCAGGCGCAAATGGCGGTACATCTCAAGCCATTCGTGCAGGGCATGAATAAAGGCAAAGATTGCCAGTAACCAGAACAAGCCGGCGATTTTGAGGTTGGCAAAGGATTTGCGCCGCGATGTGATCGCGACCCCGATGGCGAAAAAAACCGCTCCATAAGGAAGATAAACCAGAAAAATCTGGGTTGCCGTCAGATCCATGGCAGGCTCATTGTTTGCGCAGCACAACGGTGCTGAAGTCATTCAGCAGCTGGTTTTTAATCAGTGTGCATCCCAGGCGTTGGTAGGTTTTGCGAATATCGAAGTTATACTCCCACAGTATCCCTGAAAGAATGATCCAGCTCTGCGGTGCCGCCCGGTGCACCAGGTCTTGCGCCACGTCGAGAAGAATATCTCCGTAGATGTTGGCCAGGATCAGGTCGAAGGCCGATTCCTCAAGGGTTGACAAGGTTCCACAGTGGTGAGTGACCGCATCGATCTGATTGAGGCTGCAGTTGCGTCGAGCGCTGGCAACCGCCTCAGGCTCAACATCGACGCACCAGGCATGGCCGCAAAACAGTTTCAGCGCGGCAACAGACAGAATCCCGGTGCCGCTGCCCAGATCGAGAATTTTAGGCTCCCTGTCAAACGTCAGGCTTTCCAGTGTTTCGATACAGCTGCGCGTTGTTTCATGGTCCCCCGAGCCGAAAGCGCCACGGTCCATCAGCAGGGCAGTTCTGTCCTCGAACGGGTTTTCTGAACCTGGCGGAATGACCGTAAAGCCTTGTCCGATGACCAGTGGCTGATAATCTGTCCGCAGCCGGGATAGCCGGTTCCTGTCACGGGTCATGGCAAGAGTCCGCTCCCCTTGAACAGCAGCAGGATCAGGGTATAGCTGAGTGCCGAGAACAGGGTGGAGAGCATGACGATCGATCCGGCCAGCTCGGCGTTCCCCTTCATCTGGTGCGCCATAATGTAGGTGGCGGTCGCCGCAGGCGTGCCGGCCATCAGGATGCCGATTCCCAGATCCTGTCCGCTCACCCCGAGCGGAACGAGGATGGCCAGGGCGAGCAGGGGCAGCAGGGCCAGCTTGATCAGGGTGGCAAAGCCGGCAAGCTGCAGATCCCCTTTGATCCGGTCCAGGCTGAATGAGCCGCCGATGGCAAGCAGCGCGAGGGGGAGAGACAGCCCGGTGGAAATGCCCAGGGCGCGATCGATAATGATCGGCAGGGGAAGGTTGTAATAGCTCCAGAGCAGACCGAGAAAGGACGCGACAATCAGGGGATTGAGGGCGAGATGGCGGACCCAGTTGGGCGTTGCCCCGGCGTGCCGGCGCTGGGGCAGCAGCAACGCCAGGATGGCAAAGAGGTTGAGCACCGGCACCAGGAATCCCATCAGCATGCCGGCGCTGGTCAACCCGTTTTCGCCATAGGTGTTCATGCAGATCGCCAGACCGACATAGGCCAGATTGCCGCGGAAAGAACCCTGACTGAAGCTCCCCTTGACCGGACCGGGGTAACCGCGCAGGCTGGCATAACCGTAGGAAAGAAGGAAACCGCAGACGATCACCAGGGACGAGCCGATCACCAGCGGAGCATTGAAGAAGCTGTTGAAATCAGCCTGGCCGATGCGATGAAACAGGAGCAGGGGCAGAAAGACCACATAGACCAGTTTGTTGGTCTGCTGCAGGAAGTTGTCGTCCATCAGGCGCAGCCGGCGCAGCAGGGTTCCCAGTGCAATCACGAGAAACACCGGCAGGACGATTATGATTGTATCGATAAAAGGCTGCATGTATCCTCCGGAACGCAGTGCCGCAGGATAGACCAGATAGTCCCTGCTGTCCATATGCCAATCGCTGGAAAACGCCGCGGCACAGCCGCCTGCGAGGGGCTGCGGCGGCTGTGCCGGCGCCGGTTTCCGCGGCGCGTGGCCGATGGCAACGTTCAAAGCCTTGCCCTGTCTGCGTGTTTGTCTTATGATAAAAAGCTGTCGTTCACGTCTCTGTCCATGTCTGGCCCCGCTGTTCCGCGAAGTGCGAAGCGGTCACGGTTAAAGGAATGTAAACACAATGCGATTGGTATTCTTATCCGCCCAGCGACTCGCTGTCCTGTTTCTGCTGCTTGGGCTGCTGGCCGGCTGCAGCGGTTCTTCAGATTCACGACCTGCGGTGAAGACCGGGGCCGCAGCGCCCGATTTTACTCTGGTCAATATGGACGGGGAGAAGGTGTCACTGTCCGATTTTCATGGTCAGGTCGTTGTCATCAATTTCTGGGCGACCTGGTGCCCGCCCTGCCGGGAAGAGAAACCGACCATGGAAAACATCTACACCACCTTCAAGGATGAAGGCCTGGTGATCCTGGCGGTCAATGTCGAAGAGAATGGTCATCAGGTTGTCAGTCAATACCTGATGAGCAACGACTACAGCTTTCCGATCCTGCTTGACAGCAAAGCGACGGTGCAGGGAATGTACGGCGTCTACCGGTTCCCCGAATCCTTTGTCATTGATCGCGACGGCGTTGTCGTGGAACGGATCATCGGCGCCAGGGATTGGATGAGCAACCCGACCTACCGACTGATTGAAAGCCTGGTCAGAAGTTGATTCGCGGTTTGGACTGCTAGTGGACATCGGCACTGATATCACCATCTGGATTGCTTTGACTGCCGGGGTTCTGTCTTTTTTCTCTCCCTGCGTTCTTCCCCTGGTGCCCTCCTACCTGACCTATATCACCGGACTGTCCTTTGGGGATCTCAAACAGGAGCACTCCAGCAGCAAGGTCCGGGCCACCGTCGCCCTCCATAGCCTCATCTTTATTGCCGGTTTTTCCTTTGTCTTCATTCTCCTCGGCGCCATGGCGGGGCTGGCCTCCTTTTCCGTCCAGACCTATCTGCGCGAAAGCCTCGGTGTCATACAGAAGGTCGGTGGCCTGGTCATTTTTCTCTTTGGCGTGCATCTGAGCGGATTGTTTCGTTTCACGACGCTGCTTGGCGAAAAACGACTGCATCTGCGCAGCAAGCCCGCCGGCGTTGCCGGCACCTTCCTCGTCGGGGTTGCCTTTGCCGCCGGCTGGACGCCCTGCATCGGGCCGATTCTTGGGGCGATTCTGGCCATCGCCGCCGGCAGTACCGGCGGTGTCGGGCAGGGGATCCTGCTGCTCAGTTTTTATTCCGCTGGACTCGGCCTGCCGCTGCTGTTGTCCGGCCTGCTGTTTCACTCCTTTCTGAGCTTTTTTCAGCGCTTCAAAAAGCATATCCAGAGGGTGGAAATCTGCACCGGGGTCCTGCTGATGGTTGCAGGGGTTCTGCTGTTCTTCGATCAGTTCACCCGCATTGCCACGTACCTCTACCAGGTCTTTCCTTCCGGGCTCGGCTGACGGCCAGTTTTTCACTTGATCTTTGGATTCGGTTGAACTAGTTTTTTGAAAGTGAATTTCATTGATTTCACAAGGAGAAGAGTCAATGGACCGGGTCGCACAGTTCAACAATTACCTGCGCAGCAAGGGGCTGAAAAACACCAGCCAGAGAATGCTGATTCTTGAGGCCTTTCTGGAATCCAGGTCCCATTACTCGACGGAAGAGCTTTACCTCGCGCTGCGCAAACAGCATCCCCGCATCGGGTATGCGACGGTCCATCGCACTCTGAAGCTGTTCGCCGAATGCGGTCTCGCCACCGAGCTGAATTTTGGTGATGGCCAGGCACGGTTTGAACCCCGGCACAAAGAGTACCATCACGATCACCTGGTCTGCACCCGCTGCGGACGGATTATCGAGTTTGTTGACCCGCGCATTGAACAGCTTCAGCTTGAGGTGGCCGGCAAGCATGCTTTCACCGTTGAGAATCACCGTCACGAACTCTACGGGCGCTGTTCCTCCTGCAGCAAAAAAGACTGATCGCCACTGATGTTCCAGCCTTCCTGTTGAAAGTTCATTGATCTATGTCCGAACAGCAATCAGCGCCGCCGAAGATTATTCTGGTCGGTCACCCCAACGTCGGCAAGAGCGTCCTGTTCAACGCACTGACCGGCGCCTACACGACGGTATCGAACTACCCGGGAACCTCCGTCGAGGTTGCCGGTGGCCACTGTACCATCGCCGAGCAACGTTACGAAATCCTCGACACCCCGGGGATGTACTCGCTGATGCCGATTACCGAGGAGGAGCGGGTTGCCCGGCGGATTCTGCTGACCGAAACCGCTCATGCCGTTATTCATGTCATCGACGCACGCAATATCGAACGGATGCTGCCGATGACCCTGCAATTGATTGAAGCGGGTCTGCCGCTCATTCTGGTTGTCAATATTCTCGATGAAGCGCAACGCCTCGGGATGAAGCTCGATCTGGAGCGACTCCAGCGTCAGCTCGGGGTCCCGGTGATCGGGGCCGTGATGAAGCGCAAGATCGGCCTGGAGGACCTTTACGCGGCGATCGCGGCCTATCGCTCCTGCCCGCACAAGGTGTTCGTCTACCAGGATGACCTGGAAAAGGATCTCGCCTGTATCGTCACCCGGCTGCGCGGCAATTATCAGCTGAGCCGGCGCTCGATCAGCATGCTGCTGATCCAGGGCGATGAAGACATCAGGCAACTGGTCGCGGCGCAGGAAACGCCTGACACCGGGGAGCAGATCAGCGCGGTTGTGCGCGAAATCACCTTTCGGCGGCGCATCGACCTGCATCTGCAGATCGGCATGGAACGGCGGCGGGTCTGCCGGCAGATGCTCGAAGGGGTGATCCAGCAGCGGCAGCTGAGCGGCGAATCCTTCAGCGAGAAGCTGTCACGCTGGATGATTCGGCCGCTGACCGGCATCCCGCTGTTGCTGCTGGTGATCTATTTCGGTCTCTACCAGTTCGTCGGGGTCTTCGGGGCCGGCACCATGGTCGATCTGCTCGAGGGCGTTCTGTTTGAGGAATATATCAATCCGCCGGTCATCGCATTTGCTGAGACCTACCTGACGGCGGAGTGGCTGTTTGAGCTGCTGGCCGGCGAGTACGGGATCTGGACCCTGGGGATTCGTTATGCGGTGGCGCTGGTTCTGCCCATCGTCGGAGCCTTTTTCCTGGTCTTCTCCATTCTTGAAGACAGCGGCTACCTGCCGCGCCTGGCACTGCTGGTGGATCGCCTGTTCAAAACCATCGGCCTGTCCGGGCGCGCCGTCATCCCGATTGTGCTTGGGTTTGGCTGTGATACAATGGCTACGCTGGTCACGCGCACCCTGGAGACGCGGCGGGAGCGGGTCATTGCGACCCTGCTGCTTGCCCTGGTCATCCCCTGCAGCGCTCAGCTGGGGGTGATCCTCGGCCTGCTGTCGGCGGCGCCGGCGGCGCTGGCCGTCTGGACCCTGTGCCTGGTGCTGATATTCATTCTCGTCGGGGTCCTGGCCGATCGTCTGCTGTCAGGGGAGAAGCCGGTCTTTTACATGGAAATTCCCCCGCTGCGGCTGCCCCAGGTGCATAACGTCGCCATCAAAACCCTGACCCGGATGAAGAGCTATTTTTTCGAGATTCTGCCCCTGTTCCTCGTTGCCTCGGTGGTTCTCTGGGCGGGCAAGATGACCGGGACTCTTGAAGGCGTCATTGCCGCCCTGGCTCCCGTTGTCCGGGCTATCGGCCTGCCGATTGAGGCCACCACCGCCTTTGTTTTTGGTTTTTTCCGTCGCGATTTCGGCGCTGCGGGGCTTTATGACCTGCAGTCGGCCGGCCTGCTGTCAACGGCGCAACTGACCGTCGCAGCGCTGACGTTGACCCTGTTTGTCCCCTGCGTGGCCCAGTTCCTCGTGATGCTCAAGGAGCGGGGGATCCCTACGGCGCTGGCGATCTTCGGCTTTGTCACCCTGGTCGCGTTCTCGACCGGCTGGCTGTTGAACCAGTTTCTGACGATCAGCGGGCTGCTGGGATGATCTGCGGATTCTGTCACCGGGAGCTTCCTGCTGCAGAGGAGCCTGACCCCGAACGCAAACCCTGCGGCAGCTGTTTTGGCGGTTGCAGAAAAATCCATTGCCCCTGGTGCGGGTACGCCAATCCGTTGCCTGGCAAAATGTTGCGCCGTTTTTTGTCCAACCGGAAAAGAGGTTAACGTCATGGAGCGATTAGCAGAAAAGGCCGAAGAAATACTCGAATCCCTCTGGGTGATGACGGTCGAGGGGGACCAGGCCGGATGCCTGTTGACAGAACTGCAGGCCGCGGTCGACTCTGCGGAGGTGAGGGAACTGGTGCAGCGCGCCTTTATCGAAATCCGGGAACAGCGGGTTTACCTGCGCCGGGAAGGGTACGAGGAAGCGCGCATGGCGGTCCGTCGGCACCGCCTGGCGGAACGCTTGACCATGGACATCCTCGGTATTCAGGGCAGCGAAGGAAATGAACAGGCCTGTGCGTTTGAACACCTGCTGCGCCAGGGGGTTGACACCAAGCTCTGTACCCTGCTCAACCACCCGAGTACCTGCCCCCATGGCAACCCGATACCGCCGGGGGAGTGCTGCACCGAAGCCCAGCGTCTCGGCGCTCCGGGGATTGTCGCGATGACTGAACTGAAACCCGGCGAATCCGGCGAGATTGCCTATCTGGCCGCCAGCGATGATCGCAAGATGCAGAAGCTGATGAGCATGGGGGTGCTGCCGGGCAGCGATATCGCCCTCGTGCAGAAGTTTCCCAGCTACATTTTCAAGGTTGGTCATTCGCAGTTCGCCGTCGATGAGTCCCTTGCGCGGCAGATTCATATCCGTCGCTAGCGTTCCTTTCCTGTGGTTGTTTCCCAGCATGACGAGGCCTGCTGCCAGTCATGAAGGCGCTGTCTGCGCAAGAAGCGCGAACTGCCGTACTATCACTGTGAAGCATTTTATCCTTACAGGGCCATAAGGGGGTCCGCCAGTCCGAGGATGCCGGCCGCGCTGGCCACCCTCCTCCTGGTGCTCGTCGGCGCCGGGGAGGGGGTCGGGGTCAGCCTCTGCCTGCACGAGGCAGCGGGGCACGGCTCATCGGAACACGGCTCATCGGAACAGGCGTCTTCGGAGCAGGCGCCTTCGGGGCCGGGCGCGGCAGCCTCGGAGGGCTCGGGGCCGGTCGCAGCTTCGCCGGACTTCGGCCCCGGCCTCCCGGACCGGGATGCCGACGGCGACGCCGGAGGCCACGGCCCCCCTGGCCACGAGGGTCATCACGCCCACGAGGGCCATCACGGCCACGCCGAGGCCCACGTCGGCCACGACCGGGTCCCCGAGGCCCACGACGGGCTCCATCACGCCGCTTCCCAGCCCCATGGCTCGTCGGAGCACGTCGACCACGACGACCACGACGCATCGGATCCGTGCGGCGCCCTTTGCCAGTTCCTCTGCGTGCTGGCGGCTGCGACCCACCTTCCCGGGACCGAGTCGAGGGTGGCGCTCACCGCCGCGCCCTCGCACGGGGAGCCCGGGGTATCGCTCCCCGCGTTCCCTGCGGTCCCTCGCCCCACCTCCCTCCCGCACTTCCTGCCCTTCTCGCAGGCTCCACCCGTTCTCGGCTGAACGAATGGCCGGGTTCGACGGATATCTCCGTCGGCCCTCGATCTCGTTGGCAGTCCGGCTCCTTCAGAAGCCGGGTCTGCCCTGCCGCATGATGTGACCGCGTCCTGCAGTTCCGCGCGGCACCCTCCGAACGGGAGTTCCTCATGAATGCATCCGTATCCGGTCGTTCCCTTCGAGGCGGACGATCCCTCTTCCGAATCGGCCTCGCCCGAATCAACCGCCTGACCCGCCTTTCCCCGGACGGCGTTCGCCCGGCGAAGCTCCTTCCTGCGCTTCTCCTCCTCCTCCTGGGGGTCGGGCCCCTCCCGGTGCTCGCCCAGGCGGAGGGAGGGGAGGTGCAGGTCACCGTTCGCGACGCGGCCGGAAGTCCCCTTTCCGCCGCCACGGTAAGAATCGACGGCACCACGCTGGGGGGCTTCACCGACGCCGCCGGGTTCGTCCGGCTGACCGGTGTTCGCGCTGGAGACCAGGTGGTCCGTGTGGAGCGCCCCGGCTTCCGTCCCCAGGTCCAGCGCGTGACGGTTTCGCCGGGGGGCTCCGTCCGTCTCGGCGTTGTCCTCCAGGTGGCACCCATGGAGCTCGGCGGGATCCAGGTCTCGGTTCTCCGCCCGGACCTGAGGCCGGAGGTCCGGCTCGAGGAGGCGCAGCTCGAGGAAACCCAGACCCACGACGTCGGGGGCGTGCTCCGGACCCTTCCCGGCCTGGATGCGATCCGCCGAGGTGGCCTGGGGCTGGATCCCGTGGTTCGTGGCCTCCGGGACACCCAGGTCGGAGCCTACGTGGACGGGATGCGGACCCTTCCGGGTGGCCCGGGAGGGATGGAT
>JAWOIX010000112.1:0-5502 GCA_046484405.1 Pelovirga sp. | reverse complement strand
ACTGCCGGGGGAATCCTGTTTGGTCTGCGCGGTCAGGAACTCGGCGTTCTCTACCTGATGAGCGCGTCACCCACGGCTGCGGCAAGCTATCCGATGACCATGGCCATGGGGGGAAATTACCATCTCGCCGCCGCAATCATCGCCATGACCACCCTCGGATCCCTGTTCTTCACCACCCTCGGTGTTTTTGTCCTGCGGAGTTTTGGGTTAATTTGAAGGCAGAATCCAGGAGTCAGAAGTTAGAATCCAGAATGAAATCAAAATCTTAACGCAGAGACGCAGGAGAAGCTGAGGCGGAGAGAAAAGCAGAATACAGAAGCCAGAATACAGAACCCAGAAGGCAGAATTCAGAACTGCAAATGACCAATGACAAATGACGGCCGCCTAGCGGCCTGACACGGCGTAAGCCGTTGACGCCGCGCTAGCGGCTGACCGCCTTTAACAACGGACCACGAACAGCTTTTAACCAATGACAGCTGCGTAGCAGCTATGACCCGGCTTCAGCCGCTGACGCCGCGTGAGCGGCTGACCGCTCTTACCCCTTCTTTTCAAACTTCACGATACGCAGGAAATCCTCTGCCTTGAGGCTGGCACCGCCGACCAGGGCGCCGTCGATATCCTCACAGGCCATCAGGCCGTCAATATTGCCCGGCTTGACACTGCCGCCATAGAGGATGCGGGTGGCGGCGGCAACCTGCGGGTTGAAGAGCCCCTGCAACATGCCGCGGATGAAGGCGTGTGCCTCCTGGGCCTGCTCATCGCTGGCGGTGACGCCGGTACCGATGGCCCAGACCGGTTCGTAGGCGATCACCACCGCCTCCATCTGCGCCGCGCTGACGCCGGCCAGGCCGTCCCTGACCTGGCGGGTCAGGACCTCGAGCATCTGGTCGGTTTCGCGTTCCTGCAGGGTTTCCCCGACGCAGAGGATGGCGGCGAGGCCGGTTTCGAGTGTTTTGCAGACCTTGCGGTTGACCATGAGGTCGGTTTCGCCGAGCAGTTGACGACGCTCGGAATGGCCGGAAATAATGTAGCTGCAGCCGGCGTCCTTGAGGAACTTCGGTGAAACCTCACCGGTAAAGGCGCCATCGTCAACAGGGTAGGAATTCTGGGCAGCGAGCTGGATGCTGGTACCGCTGATGGCTGCTGCCACGGTAGTCAGGGTGGTAAAAACCGGTGCGATGACAATGTCCGGCTCATCGAGTCCGCCCACCTCGGCAGCGAGCCGGCTGGCCAGTTCCCTGGCCTGCGCCAGCGTGTTATGGAGTTTCCAGTTGCCTGCAATCAGGGGTTTGCGCATGCGAGTGTCTCCCTTGTGTCACTGCTTGTCTGTCAAAACGGCTACGCCCGGCAATACCTTCCCTTCGAGAAACTCGAGGGAAGCACCGCCGCCGGTGGATATATGGGTCATCCGTGCCTGCAGACCGGCCTTGTTGACGGCAGCAACGGAATCACCGCCGCCGATAATCGACAGGCAATCGGTTTCTGCCAGGGCTTCGGCGATGGCAAAGGTGCCATTGGCGAAAGCGTCGAATTCAAAAACACCCATCGGTCCGTTCCACAGGACGGTTTTCGCCTGCCGGATCTCCTTCTGATAGGCGCTGACGGTTGCCGGTCCGATATCCAGCCCCATGCCACTGGCCGGAAACTGGTCATTTGTCGCCACCTGTGCCGGGCTGTCGGGAGCGAATGATGCGGCAACGAGATGGTCCTCAGGAAGCAGAAAGCGAACGCCGAGCTGCTGCGCACGCGCGAGCAGGCGGCCCGCCAGCTCGACCCGGTCGGCCTCGACCAGGGATTGCCCGACGGCGATCCCCTGTGCCTTGAGAAAGGTGTAGGCCATGCCGCCGCCGATGAGGATGGCGTCGACTTTGTTCAGCAGGTTTTCGATCACGGTAATCTTGTCACTGACCTTGGCACCGCCAAGAATGGCAACGAAGGGCCGTTGCGGGTCGGCCAGGGCGGAGCCGAGGTACTGCAGCTCCTTCTCCATCAGCAGACCGGCGACCGCCGGACGCAGCAGGCGGGCGACGCCCTCGGTGGAAGCATGGGCACGGTGGGCGGTGCCAAAGGCATCGTTGACATAAACATCGGCCAGCTGCGCCAGCTGCTCGGCAAAGGCAGGATCATTGTCGGTTTCACCGCGATGAAAGCGGACATTTTCAAGCAACAGAACGGCGCCCGGCGACAGCGCTGCAACCTGTGCCGCCACCGCTGCGCCGATGCAATCGGCAGCCATCGTCACCGGGCGGGCAAGCAGGCTGCTTAAATGCTGCGCCACCGGGGCCAGGCTCGCCGCTGGATCGGGCTTCCCCTTCGGTCGGCCGAGGTGGGAGGCGAGGATCACCTTCGCGCCCTGCTCAATCAAAAAGCGGATCGTCGGCAGGGCCGCCTGTACCCGCGTATCATCGCTGATCTGCCCGGCTGAATCGATGGGAACATTGAAATCAACCCGGCAGAACACACGTTTTCCGCCCAGGGGAATATCTCTGAGGGTCATCTTGCTGAACATCACTGCTCCTTTTTTCGTGCGGATCAGGGCTTTACAATCTCAGAAAAACATGGACGTTCTGTTCACCAGCCGCCTAGCGGTCACCAATGAAGCGGACCAGGTCAACGACCCTGTTGGAGTAGCCCCATTCGTTGTCGTACCAGCTCAGGATCTTGACCATGTTGCCACCCATGACGTTGGTGATCAGGGAATCAAAGGTCGAGGAGGCCGGTGAACCGTTGAAATCACGTGACACCAGGGGGCGGTCACAGTAATCGAGGATCCCTTTGAGAGGTCCGTTGGCCGCCTGTTGCATGGCCTTGTTGACCTCTTCCACACTGGTTTTCTGTTCCGTTTCCACCACCAGGTCAACCAGTGAGACATTGGGCGTTGGGACACGGATGGCCATGCCATCCAGTTTGCCCTTCAATGCCGGCAGAACCAGGGCCATCGCCCGCGCCGCGCCGGTGGTCGTCGGGATCATCGACATGGCGGCAGCCCGTGCGCGGCGCAGATCCTTGTGGGGCAGGTCAAGCACCGGCTGGTCATTGGTGTAGGCGTGAATGGTGGTCATCATGCCGCGGACGATGCCAAAGCTGTCAAGCAGGACCTTGGCGACCGGCGCGATGCAGTTGGTCGTGCAGGAGGCGTTGGAGATGACCTGGAAAGAGGGATCATAATCCTGCTCGTTGATGCCCATGCAGATTGTCACATCGGCGTTTTTGCCCGGTGCGCTGATGACGACCTTGGCGGCACCGGCCGCCAGATGAAGCGCCGCCTTGTCGCGGTCGCTGAACAGGCCGGTCGCTTCGATGACGATCTCGACCCCCAGTTCGCGCCACGGCAGGCTCGCCGGATCACGTTGGCTGAGAATCGCGATCTTCTTGCCGTTGACGGTGAGGCTGCTGTCGTCGTTGCTCACTTCACCGGCGAAGGTCCCGTGGACGGAATCGTATTTGAACAGATGGGCGAGGGTTGCCGCATCCGTCAGATCATTGATTGCAACAACATCAAGTGCACTCGATTGCGACGCAATCCGCAGAACATTCCGACCGATGCGTCCAAAACCGTTGATTGCCACCCTTACAGACATTGCGTTTCCTCCTCACAGGATAAAAATTGGTGATTGGCATCACGACAAGAATGCTATTCATGTTATAACGGATCTTCCGTATTGCCCATGAACATACATAAAAAAGGCCGGTTTGCCTATCTCTTTCCTGCCCCGGCAGTGAAATTGCGGCGGCGGTTTTCTCCTTGCGGCAGGCGCTGCTTTTCGGTATAAGGACAACGCTTGCGGTAGGATGAAAGGACGATCAGAACAGTGCGGGTATGTTTGCTGGCCAGTGGCAGCCGGGGGAACAGTACACTGATAGAGACCGATGGCTGCCGGCTTCTCATCGATGCCGGCCTGTCCGGCAGGGAAACGCAGCGGCGCCTGTCCCAGCTGGGATTGTCCTGTGACGATCTCGATGCCATCCTCGTGACGCATGAACACCATGACCACGTTGGCGGTATCGGCCCCCTGGCACGGCGCTACCAGCTGCCGGTCTACATTGACAGGAAAACCTGCGCCGCGTTGCCGCGGCTGGGTCATATTCCCCAGCTGCGCCCTTTTGACGCCGGCGAGAGTTTCACTTTCCGGCAACTGCTGATCTCTTCCTTTTCCACCACTCACGACGCGGTTAACCCGGTCGGCTTTGCCATCGAATCGGACGAGGGAAAAATCGGATACGCAACCGATCTCGGTATGCCCACCCGGCTGGTGTCCACGTGCCTGCGGCAGTGTCGCGTTCTGATCCTGGAAGCCAATCACGACGAGGAGATGCTGCAGAACGGGCCCTATCCCTGGTCGCTGAAACAACGCATCCGCAGCCGTCACGGCCACCTGTCCAATGCCGAGGCCAGTCGTCTGCTTGACGAGATTCGCTGGCCGGGACTGGAGGCCCTGTTTCTTGCCCACTTGAGCGATGAAAACAACTGCAGCGTACTGGTCTCCGACCTGTTCCGCCGGGCCTTGCTGGCGCGCGGCAGCACCGCCCAGGTCATCGTCGGTCAGCAGGGTGTTATCAGCAGCTGTTTCGCGGCCACGGTCGCCTGCGCCGGCTGAAGCTGTTTCATTTATTTACTTTCTGTATGGAGCTTGTCGATGGTCTGGAGAATCCTTGTCGGTCTTAAAGACGGTGTCACCGATGCGCGCGGAGAACGTGTTTGCCGGGAGATCCGCCAGCACCTTGGCATTGAACTGGCCGCAGTGCGGACGCTTGATGTCTATACCGTGGATGCACAGCTCAGCGACGCGGACATCGCCGCCGCCGCTCATGGCCCGTTCTGCGATCCGGTCATCCAGGAGGTTGCCATCAACCAGCCCCTCGACCGCGATTATGATATCTCCATTGAAGTCGGTTTCCGCCCCGGCGTGACCGACAATACCGGGCGTACTGCCAAAGAAGCGATCCAGTATCTGATCGATCGCCCCTTTGCCGCCGAGGAGGGGGTCTACACCTCGACTCTCTACCTCCTCAAGGGATTACAGGATCCGCAGCTGGCTGAACAGATTGCCGCCGACCTCCTTGCCAACGGATTAATCCAGCGCTGGACCATCGCCATGGCCGGTGACGCTGTCGTCGACGGGGCCGCCAAAAAAGGCGATCTGGTGGAGGTCTTTGAAACCATCCCGCCGGGACGCCGTCGGTGGCACCCGCGGGGAGGAGTGTTCGATCTGCGATCCGGCGGAAGTTGGCGGCCTGAAGATATCTCCTGCTGACCGGAGTACAGTTTTACCTCAGCCTCTTTATCCAAGCCCGGCCCTTTTCTTGACCCTGATCAGAACTTTCTCAGCAATCGGCCTTATTCTTTCAGCCCCTTCACGCAGGACCTTTTCAATGTCATCCGGTTCTCTCATCAGACGATGATATTGAGACCTGAGAGGCCGTAAACTGTCAATAATGACCTCCGACAGCTCTTTTTTAAGATCTCCGTAGCCCTTTCCCCTGAACCTTTCTTCTATCGCC
>JAWOIX010000107.1:0-4149 GCA_046484405.1 Pelovirga sp. | reverse complement strand
AACAGATCGACCCGGCCGCGACTTTGCCGTTTGAGAAGCTGTTGCAGTTTCTGTTCGAGGAGTTCGTCGGACAGCCCGGAGGTCTCCTCGTTGCGCTTGAGGTACTGGCTTTTCAGCGCAATGCGCTGCGGACTGAGACCCTTCTCAAGCATCAGGTCAAGGGGGTTTAGCAGGGCGCTGCCGTAGGTTGCCACCGGCTCGAGACGATAGACGAAATCCCCGCGCGTCCAGCTGCAGAAGTCGATGAGGATCCGTTCAATCTGTCCGGTAACGACCTCTTCAATCAGCGCTGCGGGCACCTGGTGCAGGTAGGTGATCACTGCGCCAAGGGGCTGATGGGTGCGCAGTCGCCGTTGAAAGACGACCGCCTCCTCGATCTGCGCCGGGGTGACCAGGTTGCGCTCGCGCAGGAGATCGCCGAGGCTGGCGGGAAAACGGCTGGAGCTGGTGCGCACCACCTGGCCGTCGAGAAAGCTGATGCTCCCCTGGTCGCGCCCGTCATCCAGGCTTAAGGTCCCCGACTTTTTACCGAGACTGATCAGCTGCAGAATCGTGCAGATGTCCAGATCTTCAAGACGCCCTTTGTGACTCATTACTGTGGTAGCCCTTGTCCTGTGTTCATGCCAGCGTTACTGCCCATGCTTGTCGCGTCCCCTGAACTGCAGCCGGACCGGCACCCGGTTGAAATGAAATTTTTCCCTGATGCTGTTGACCAGGTAACGCTCATAGGAAAAATGGATGTCGTCGGGACGGTTGGTGAACAGGAGAAAAGTCGGTGGTCGCACGGCGCTCTGGGTCGCGTAGTAGAATTTGATCCGCTGGCCACGCACCATCGAGGGCGGATGCCGGGAGACGAATTCCTCAAGGCCCTGGTTAAGTTGCCCGGTGGTAATGCGCTGGTTGAACTCGGCGGCAACCTCGGCGACCAGGGGCATGATTTTATTGACCCGCTGACCGGTCAGAGCCGAAACGAACAGCAGCGGCGCAAAAGAGAGATACTTGAAGCGGCGCTGGACCTCCTCGATAAAGAGGTTCATCGTCCGGTTGTCCTTCTCAGGCAGGTCCCATTTGTTGATCAGCAGAATCACCGCGCGCCCCTTTTCATAGGCATAACCGGCCACCGTCATATCCTGGTCGGTCACCCCTTCCGTGGCGTCGAGGACCATCAGCACCACGTGGGCGCGGTCCATCGCCTTGAGGGCATGAATCGCGCTGTACTTTTCCAGGGCGAGACTGACGCGTCCCTTGCGCCGGATTCCGGCCGTATCAATGAGCACGTAACGCTGCTGATCATACACAAAGGGGGTATCGATGCTGTCCCGCGTGGTGCCGGCAACCGGATTCGCAACCACCCGCTCATAGCCGAGCAGACGGTTGACCAGTGACGACTTGCCGACGTTGGGGCGGCCAATGATCGCCAGACGGATTTCCGTTTCCGTCTCGGGCAACGGCGCAGCGTCAGGGAGCAGGTCTTCGATCTCATCGACCAGTTCACCGATTCCGCGGCCGTGTTCCGCCGAGACGGCAATAAAACGATCGATGCCGAGGGCGTAGAAGTCAACGACGTCAGCTTCCTGGCGGTCGCCATCGACCTTGTTGACCAGGTAGAGGACCGGCTTCTCGGCCCGGCGCAGCATCGCGACAATCTCGCGGTCGGCGGCCGTCAAACCATCACGAACGTCCATCAGGCAGAGGATGATGTCCGCCTGGTCGACGGCAGCGCGGGACTGCTCACGCATCTGGCCAAGCAGTTCATCGTCGGTTTCCGGCTCGAATCCGCCGGTGTCGACCAGGAGAAACGGCTTGTCAAAGCGGGTCACTTCAGCATAGTGGCGGTCCCGGGTGACGCCGGGGAAATCTTCAACTATCGCTTTACGTTGTCCAAGTAAACGATTGAATAACGTTGACTTTCCAACGTTCGGCCTGCCAACAATGGCAACGGTCTTGAGCATCTTGTCTGGTACTTTCTGGTTATGAGGAGGTTTTGCTGTAACCAAGCTCGTGCAGCATCCGCTCGCTCTGGCTCCAGTTCTTGTCAACCCGCACGAACAGTTCGAGAAACACCCGCGTACCCAGAAGACGTTCGATATCGACGCGGGCCTGCTGGCCGAGTCGCTTGATCATCTGCCCCCCCTTGCCGACAATGATTTTTTTGTGACTGTCGCGTTCGACGTGGATGGTGGCCTGGATGACGACAAGATTTTTCTCCGGCTTTTCTTCAAACTGATCGACCTTGACACCAACCCCGTAGGGGATTTCTTCGTTGGTCTGGCGCATGATCTTTTCGCGGATCATCTCCGCGGCGATAAACCGCTCCGGCAGATCGGTGACCTGATCCTCCGGGTAATACCGCGGTCCGGGCGGCATGACCGCCGTCACCGTGGCAAGCAGCCTGGCGACCCCGTCCCCGGTGAGGGCAGAGATCGGGATGATCTGGGCGAAATCGAAGATCGCGCTGTACTGGCGGATCTGCTCGAGAAGGACCGGTGGCGCGACCAGGTCAACCTTGTTGATCACCAGGTAAACCGGAACCGTCAGCGGCTCAAGCAGTTCGAAGATCTGCCTGTCGGCCTCGCCCGGGCGATCCCCCGCCTCGATCAGCATGAGAATCAGGTCAACGTCGGAACAGGCGGCGACCGCCTGGTCGACCATAAAACGGTTCAGCTTCCCTTTCGGGCGATGAATCCCCGGCGTATCAAGGAACAGCAGCTGCGCGTCCGGCGTATTGTGAATGCCGAGAATACGGTTGCGGGTGGTCTGCGGTTTGGGCGAGGTGATCGCGATCTTCTGGCCGAGAATCTGGTTGAGCAGGGTCGACTTGCCGACATTGGGCCGGCCGATCAGGGCGACGAAGCCGGAAACGCATGGATGATCTGTCATGAAATAGGACTTCACTCTCTGAGCATGGGGTGATCGAGGGCGGCAGCAGCAGCCTGCTGCTCTGCGCTTTTTTTGCTGGAACCGCTGCCGCGTCCGAGCAGCTTGTTATTAAAGTGCACTTCCATGAAGAAGACACGACTGTGATCAGGTCCTTCGACCTGGGACAAACGATATTCCGGCAGTTCATTAAAACGCGCCTGCAGACGTTCCTGCAGACAGGTTTTGTGGTCACTGCCGTAACGCAGCTTGGCCATCGACTCGACCGTGAGCGAAAATATCCCTTCAATCACCCGGCAGGCGGCAGCAAAACCACCATCGCGATAGACCGCGCCAAAAAGGGCCTCAAGAGCGTCAGCGAGGACGCTCGGCTTATCCTGACCGGCGTTGAGCACCTCTCCCCTCCCGAGGCGGAGCCACTGGCCGAGGTGCAGGGACCTGGCGACTTCGGCGAGCCCTTTTTCACAGACCACCTCGGCGCGGATCCGCGTCAGTCCCCCTTCGGGGATCTCGGGAAACCGCCGGTAGACAAGATCGCTGATCGCCAGTTCAAGAACGGCGTCACCGAGAAACTCGAGACGTTCATTATGCGGAACAAAACTCGGCTGCTCGTTACTGAAGGATTTGTGCGTCAGGGCCTGCAGCGGTAGCAGGGGATCGGCAAACACGTAGCCGAGTTTTTCTTCCAGTTGTTCAAAACAAAGCGCCACGGTCTCTCCATCACCCGGTTGAGGTTTTGTGCGGCAGTATAGACAAATCACCGGCACAGTACAATTCTTTTACCCGCCCGGCCCGTAATCACGGCCTTTGACCTTGAAAAGACAGCATATGAGCGAGTATGATTGGGGATTGTTTGGTTTGAAAGCAGAATGCGGAAGCAGAATCCAGGAGTCAGAATAAAGAATCCAGAAAGGCTTTAACGCAACGCAGGAGAGGCTGAGGCAGAGAGAAAAGCAGAATACAGAAGCTAGAATCCGGGAGTCAGAATTCGAGAACTGCAGGCACGCGTGACAAATGACAAATGACAAATGACGGGCGCGTAAGCGCCCTGACACGGCGTAGCCGTTGACGCCGCGATAGCGGCTGACGTCTTTAACAACGGACAACTGACAACGGACCACGGACAACCCTTAACCAATGACGGCCGCGTTAGCGGCCTGACAGCTGCGTAGCAGCTATGACCCGGCGTCAGCCGTTGACGCCGCAAAGCGGCTGACCCTCTTTAACAAATCCTTCGGAGCTCTGATGCCTTTTTCCGCGATTATCGGTCAT
>JAWOIX010000084.1:0-11352 GCA_046484405.1 Pelovirga sp. | reverse complement strand
CAGGCCACGATATTATGCCACTCGGTCTTCTCCTGACGATTGCCGTCCCGATCCTTGTAACGCTCGGTGGTTGCCAGGGAAAATGTCGCGACCGCCGTACCCGACGGGGTGTAGCGCAGTTCCGGGTCCTTTCCCAGGTTCCCGACGAGAATAACCTTGTTAACCGACATACAAACCTCCTGCGTTGCTGTGATGTATTTTTATGTAAAAAAGACATACTACACGTCGGACTGATCCTTCGGAAGTTAATTTTCCCCGGGCAGACAACAATCCCCCTCAATCGCGAGATCCGCCACTGTCGCCGGCAAAGGTCTCAAGAAGGCCGGGGAGTTCGCGAAAATCCTTGATTTTCCTGATCGCCGCCGACAGATCCTGGCTCGCGGTGAAGTCATTGTGAACCACGACGCAGTCGAGTCCCGCAGCCACGGCGGACTTCAGGCCGCGCGCTGAATCCTCGACCACGAGGGTCTGCGCCGGCGGCGCCTGAAAACGGCGCAAGCCGCTCAGGTACGGTTCCGGGTGAGGCTTGGCGTGGGCGTAATCTTCCACGGTGAGGACAAACTCCATGTAGTCGCGAATCTTCCGGTGCCGGTGAATCAGCTCAAAATCGACCCGTTTCGCGGTCGTGATGATCGCCATGCGGCAGCAGGACGAAAGCGCCTGCAGGGTTTCCACCACCCCGGGGATTTCGATCTCCTCCGCTTCCAGGGAGTCCCGGTAGAAGCTGTCGCGCCGGGCCCGTCCGGCGTGGATGTGCTGCTCATCAACCCCTGCGGCGCGGGCCAGGGTCCAGACGGTAACGCCGTCCGCCATCAGATCCAGGTAGGCGGGCAACGGCAGCTCGATCCCCAGTTCGGCCAGCGCCCTCTTGTTCGCCAGGTAATACCAGCGTTCGGTATCAACCAGAACCCCATCATGATCAAAGAGAATGAATGTTTTCATCACTGCCTGCCGCTGAAGATATGCCACTTAAAAAGGGACTGACGCTGCGTCGCAACGACCCGGTCACCAGAAAAAAGCGACCGCCCGCTTGCCGAGGATGCCGTCATCGAAGATCAGCTGAGCCGGGCCCGTGGCCATACCACAACAGACATGGAGCGGCAACAGGTGTTCTTCGCGCGGATGACAGTAACGGGCAGACGGCGCCCTGTCCCAGGCGATCAAACGCTCATTGCGCCGGGACAGGGCTGCAGGATCGGTACAGACGTCGATCAACCACTGCTGAAATGCATCGTTGGCAGGATCCGGCAGGGTCTCATTGTGCCAGGTGAACGCCTGCATGTTATGAAACGAGAACCCGGAACCGATGACCAGGACATTCTCCTGCAGCAGGCCCTGCAGGGCGGTGCCGAGGGCGATATGCGCGGCCGGGTCAAGGCCTTTGAGCAGTGACAGTTGCAGAGCCGGGATGTCGGCTCCCGGGTACATCAGTTGCAGCGGAATGTACAATCCGTGGTCAAATCCCCGCTGCGCATCGATGGTGACCGGCATCCGGCCCTTCTCCAGTAACGCGGCGATCTTTTCCGCCAGGGCAGGATGTCCGGGGGCCGGGTAACTGATCTGGTAAGCCGCCGCCGGGAACCCGTAATAATCATAGAGCATGGTGGGAGCGGCCGCACCGAGCAGGGTCGCCGTACGCTCCTCCCAGTGCGCGCTGACGACAAGAATCGCATCCGGCCGGACAAGACGTGAGGGCAGCTGCACCATGAAATCAACCATGGCCTGGTGACTTGCGTCGCCGAGGAGGGGCAAGGGGCCGCCGCCATGGGAAAGATAAAGAATTTGTGCCGGATGCTGCCGCTGGTGTTGGTAGGTCATGGTCGTTACCCGGGCATGGGAAGGGTTGTCGTTCGGGCTGGGCTGCATAGCCACCGGCCTATGTCATCATCTTGCGCAGGCAGTAGCCGGAGTAGAGGGCGCCCATGGGATTGTGCGCGAGGACCCGGTCCTTGACCGCGAAGGTCGTCACCGGGGCGTGGGAAAACCGGTTGAACAGCATGTCGTGACCAACGCAGAGCCCCATGATGATATTCACCTCCGTCTGCTGATCCTGCAGCGCAAAGGCCTGGCCGGCGGGGTTGCAGGTCGCCTCAAAGCGTTCGGGACGGATGTGCGGCATGGCGTAGTCATCCTTGTCGATCCCGCTGTTTTTGCAGCACACGGTGACGACCTCGAAGTGCCGGGACAGAATTTTTGCCAGCAGCGCCGTCTCTTGTGCCAAGCCGATGCAATTGGCAATCCCGATCCGTCGATAATCCATTTTCTGAAAAAAACCGATCAGCTCCTCCAGCCGGTTCCACTGCATATAGTGCTCCGCTTCGACCTCGGCAGACGCCTTGAGGATCTTCAGCGTCGCGGGATCGGCGTAGGCCTCCTGGCTGCGCTGCGCCGTCAGGGCGAAATCATTCCCCTTGACGCATGCACCGCCCTGGTAAAGGGTACAGCTCAAACATCCGGTGCAGTCACTCATCGTTATTCACCCCCTGCGAAAAAAGTGCGTTATTCCGATAGCCCGGAAGGATTACCAGACTGCGATGATTGCGCAGTCCTCCTGCGCGGTCTCGTCACGCTCAACCAGGTCCCCGACGCGCTTGCCGAGCAGTGCGCGACCCAGAGGGGATGCCGGGGTAATGACGGTGATTTTTCTCTGCTCATAATGGAGCAGAAAGCCACCCGCAGCCGGCCCGAGAAAGACCAGCCGCCTGTTTGCCGTCGCGCTTTCCAGTTCGACGAGAGCCGCCAGGCCGATGGGTGTTCCGGGCAGGAAGGTCTGCGGCCGCAACCGCCGGAACGCCGTCGCCGCCAGGGCGATCTGGCGGGCACGATTGGCCTGGCCCTGGGCAATGTAGGAGGCTTCAAGGCCATGGGTATCGTACTTGTTTTCGGGAACGCTCTCCTCGTGAATGGCCGCGGCATGGGCGCTTCTGGCGGCCGTCAGCAGGCAGGCGTGGTCAGCCTCAAGCTGCATGATGATCTGTTGAAGAAGAGCGTCTTTGTTCATGGTCGTCCTGGCTGCCCCGGTCGTTTATGGTTGCGCCGACAATAGCAGCTGGACCGGATCAGGGAAAGAAAAACAGAGAAGGGTGGCGGACCGGTTCCGTCATCGCCGGCAACGAGAACGTCCTGCGCCCGGGGCAGGAAACCGCAAAAAAAAGAACACGGAAAAGCTGACTTGTAAGGTCGTCTATGGCGTGGTAGGATGATCAGACGTTGTTCACGATAAAGCCAACCCTGTTGCGAAACAGGCACGGAAAGCCACGGATCTTTTTTTGCGCTCCAGCAAGATGGCCGGGTTGCCGAAGGATGATAATCCTCACGGTGTGCCCGGCCTTTCTGTTGCCTGGCAACAGTCCCGGGGAAACCCGGTTGACGCAACCATGCGGCAGCCGGACCTCGCGCCGTAGCGAGAAAAAGGAGACCAGGACGATGCGCGTAGACAAAAATGATGTGCCGGTCCGCATAGCGGTACCGGGGGCCACTGCCCGCCAGCTGACGGATTTTGGCGACGCCACGGGTTACGGAAAAATCAGCGGTGAATATTTTTCCTTTGCCGCCGGCACCGATATCGCCTCACTGCTGGAAGGCCTGCAGGGCGACCTCTGTCAGTCACCCCATTGGGGATATGTTCTGGAGGGTCGCCTGACCGTCCGTTTTGCCGATGGACACGAGGAAACGACCGGCGCCAACGACCTGTTCTACTGGCCGCCGGGACATACTGTCAGGGCCGAGGAACAGACCGAGATGGTGATGTTCAGCCCGCAGCACGAACACAGCCTGGTGATTGATCATATTCTCGCCAAGGTTCAGGGCTGAGCTCTTCCCCGGAGCAGGACCAGCACGATCTGGTGACCCGGGTAATAAATCAGCACCGGGGCGAGGATCAGCAGCAGGCCGACCCAGGCCACCCCGCTGATCCCGGCCGGTGGCGGGTCGAGGGGAACCTGGTGAACCCAGTTGACGTTGCGCTCGGCCGCGGTCAGGAGCCGTGCACCAACGATGGCGATGGAGCCGAGCAGACACTGCAGCCAGGGCCCGCGGCGGTCGTAGCCCCAGCGCCTGAGCACCAGGTACACCAGCAGCGGCACAACCACATGATAAACGGAAACCAGGCGCGCGATCAGGGGAATATCCGGGTTCCACATGTAGGAGGTCCCAAGGGCGAGGCGTCCCTGCGTGGCAAGGCCAAGAAGAATTTCGCCGGCCCAGATGATCCCGATCAGCATGACGGTCCCGGCCTGACTGGAAAGGATCAACCGGTTTCCCGTCCACAGGGCAAAGAGGATGAGAAACAGTGCGAAATTGCACAGCCAGAGAAAATTCTGCGGCCCGTAAGACCAGAGGATGACCGGTACCCAGAATAACATCCAGATGGTCATAACGATGGCCGCAGGCCTGGCGTGCCGCGATCTGGTGGTGCCAGGCGTCAGCGCGGCGGCCCCTGCGGCGGTATGTTTCTTCTTCTGCCGGATTGTCATCATTGAAGACTTTTTGCTCTTAAGTAAAAATTCTGGCGGCCTGTTGCGTCAGTATAACCGATCGCAGAGCAGCCGCCCAATCCTCCCCCGCAGGGCGGCACAAAGCGCCGGCGCTGCTCTTCATCGGGCCAGACGTAAGGCGGCAGAAATGCCGGTTGCCGGCAGCAGCTGCACAGGAGGTGCTGATGGGACATAAAGACTATATTCTCAACGTGCTGGAACAGACGCAGGAGAAGGAAGAACGGTTTTTCAGCGCCTGGAAGCAGGGGGTTAAACTGGTCGGTGAGCATCTCTTCGGCCCCGCCACGCCAGCCACCGCCAGAAGCAGGAATGACCTGCGCCCGCGACGGCGGCGCATTGAAGAGGAAATGCTGCGGGACAGTTGTGGCGAGGAACAGTTCCTCAGCGCCATGGTCAGTTTTTACAGCCCGGCCTGGGGAGAAGAACTGGTTGAGAAGATCGACGGCTACCGGTCGTTCTGCGGTCTGACCTACAACCTGGATCACGCACGCATCGAGATTCTCTGTGAGCTGCTGCGCAACTACCAGGGGTGGCCTGATGCCGACGAGCTCTGATCACCGGGGTCTCTGGTGATCACCCCACGCCCGCGGCCGGCGACCCGCTACCGGCAGTCAGGTTGCAGAGCCCCTGTCTGCCTGGCAGAGAAGCAAAGGAGCGACCGATGCATGAACTGAGCAACAGACAATGCCGTCCCTGCGCCGCAGGAGCGGCCCCGCTGGGCACCGCGGAGGTGGCCGGGCTGCTGGCGACGGTACCGGGCTGGACCCTTGAAGAAGACCAGGGCGTGCCGCGATTGTGCCGCTGTTTTCGTTTCCGGAATTTCCGTCAGGCCCTCGATTTCAGCAACCGGGTGGGAACGATCGCCGAAGAACAGGGACACCATCCGCAACTGATCACCGAATGGGGACAGACCACGGTGTGCTGGTGGACGCACAAAATCGCCGGTCTGCATCAAAACGACTTCATCATGGCCGCCAGAACCTCTGCGCTCTTTGAGCGCCCCTGACGGCTGCCGCCAGGGGGTCCGGCTCCGTTGATTGCTGGCCAAAAGTGCTGCTCAGGCCGTCGTTTCCCAGTGGATGACATCCACCGGACAGACCTCGTCGCAGGCTCCGCAATCGATACAGACCTCCTTGTCGATGACATGGCTGTCAGGATGTTCCGTGATCGCAGCCACCGGGCAGACCTGTGCGCAGGCACCACAATTGATGCAACCCTCGGCAATCCAATGAGTTCCCATGGTTCAACTCCTTTTCCTGGGGGCACAGACCGGACCCGGTGTTGCCGCGACCGGAACCTGCGCCTTGGTGTCAGACATCCAGTTACAAGTATAAACGCTCATCCGGTCGCGTCCAGTCAGGGAACTCCTCTTCCGTTGCGGACTGCTTCGTCCGAGGGGTGCGGTGGCGGTCTGCAACTTGATTTTTGGCCGTTTGACGTTAGCATTGTCAGACAGGGTGGCTAAGCGAGGGAACGGAACCCTGGCCCTGGTGACCGGACAACCGAAGCGGGGACGTCCGCTTCCTGCGCAAGAAGGATAACCTCATGACGATTGATGTGCAAAAGGCGCTGGCCAACCCGGCCGCGGTGTTCTCCTCTCCTGGCGCGGTAACCCGGGAGGAATCACTGTCCCGCGAACAGAAAATCAGGATCCTCCGGCAATGGGAATATGACGCACGCGAACTGGCCGTGGCCGAAGAGGAGAATATGACAGGAGGGCCGCCAAACCGCCTCGATGAAGTTCTTCAGGCCCTGCGCTCCCTCGCTGCGGAACATGGGACAGCACCGTCGCCGACCAAGCAGGGCGGTCAGTGACCAGGCTCACTGCGCGTAGCCGGTCAGCTCGACATATCCCCGACCGCCGATCTCTTCGCCGTCACTGCGCCCCTGCACCCCGACTGCGCCTTCCCAGTAGCGCACTGTCGTCCGCAGTTCCTGATCGGCCAGCAGCGGCTTGATGTCCAGGTCCAGCCCGTGCGCCGGCAGCCGCAGTCGCCAGCGGGCCGGATAACGGCCGCCGTGCGGACTCTGCCAGTCGCTCTGCACCGCAAGCGTAACATCCGTCGACCGCAGCCGTTCACTGGTACCGTCGGCCGCAACCAGCACGCCGCCGCTGAACGGGTCGGCACTGCCATCGCTGCGCCGCAGCTGGTAGTACATCAGCTCGCGCCCGTCAGTCAATTGCAGGCTGAACCAGTCCCAGCCGACCTGGTCTTCCCCGAGGGCGCTGGTACTCCATTCCCGATCGAGCCAGCTGTCCCCGGTCACGGCAAACGTCTCATCGGCGATACGGATCGCGCCGGCGGTCGGCATGCGCGTCAGGGAATAGTAATAGGAGGCATTGCCCGGTTCGGCACTTTTCTGGCTCAGCCCCGCATCCCCCTGCAGCACCACCGGTTTGGCGCTGTCCAGCTGCAGGTCAATGGCAATCCCGTCCGCGGCAGCAACAAGGCCCATCGGCAGGCTGTTATCGGCTGCGCCGACCACCGTCCAGTCTTCCAGCCAGACCCGGAAAGGATGCGCTGTCGCCCCGGCCAAACCCAGGGCGGCCCGGCTGAACCGCTCGAAGTAATGAAACTGTGCGGCGGCCGGGTCGGTCAGGGCAAAATGGGCCATGTAAAGCTGCGTGGCCGCCCAGTCGGAGCTGCGCTCCGTCCGGTCCGGGCGCAGGGCGATGCGAAAAAAGGTCAGTTGATAGCCGAAGCGGCGCCCCGCCGCAGTGTGCAGATGTCCGGTGTAGTACCACCACTCGGTTTTAAACTCCGGATGCGGACCGTGATCGGCAGGAAAGACAAACGCGCGCGGCGTCGTGGCGCGGGCGAAGCCGGTGTCCTCGCCGGTGCCCAGGGCCGCGGCAACGGTCAGCTCCGCGCGCTCTGCCGTGGCACCGGTAGGCCCGTCCTGGCACCCGCACAGAGCAACAGCCAGGCCCCCGAGCAACAGCCAGCGCAGCACCAGAATCACGCGCATCAGGCATCCCTCCGCAAGGCCAGGGCCGGGGCTGTCCGCGCCATGCGCCAGGCGGGATAGACCCCGGCGAGCAGTGCGGCGAGCAGCGCCAGGCCAAAGGCCTGGAGCAGAATCAGCGGGTCGATGGCGACCTGCATGCTCCAGCCGAAGGAGCGTCGGTTGATCACCAGGATCAGCACCAGGGCCTGGAGAATTCCCAGCGGCAGGGCCAACAGGCCGGCGAGCAGGCCGATCAGGCCGGTCTCACCGATCACCAGCCCCCACAGCTGCTGCGGGGTCAGGCCATTGGCGCGCAACACCGCCAGCTCATGCGAACGTTCGATCTGCATCGCCATCAGGGCATTGAGGATGCCGACGAACGCGACCAGCAGCGCCAGCAGGCGCAACACCGCGGTGACGGCGAAGGTGCGGTCAAAGGTCGCCAGGGAGGCTTCGCGCAGGGCCCGGTTGGAATAAACGATCACCGGTTGCAGCCCCGCGGCAGCCGCGCGCACCTGTTCGGCAACCTGCTCACTGGCAGCCGGGTCGCTCAGGTAGAGCCCGAGGGCATCGACCTGCGGGTCCTGCCAGTGTTGTTCATAGACCTGGCGACTCATGGTGATCCGCCCCTGGTCGGAACCATAGTCAGTAAAGATCCCGGCAATCCGGAACGGACGTTCACCACTGTCGGTGCGCAGCTCGATGACGTCACCGCGCTGCAACTGACGATGATAGGCGTAAGGTTCGGAAACGATCACCGCGTCCGTGTGGATAAATTCCTCATAAATCTCCTCGTTGTCCCCTTCGGCAAACCAGTATCCGGTAAATCCCCGGCGTGGAATCTCGGCGACGAACAGTTCACTGAAACCCTCGGCGGTTTCCAGGCGCAGATGGCGGGCGCGGGTGATCTGGCTGATTCCGGGCAGCTCACGCACCGCCGCAAGCAGCTCCGCGCTTAGCACCGGGCGCCGGGAACCATAGCCGCCGTCCGGGGTGGACAGGTAAATGTCAGCGTGCAGGTAACTGTGCAGCCACTGCTCGACGGACACGCGAAAGCTGCCGATCATCAGTCCGACGCCGATCGTCGCGGCCACGGCGATGACCAGCGCCGCCGTCGCGACACCGGTCCGACTGAGCCCGGCGATGAGGTTCCGGGCCGCCATCTTGCCGAGTATGCCGAAACCGGCCCGGATCAGGGGTTGCAGACGCGTCAGCAGAACAACCGCGGCGCCCGGGGTGACCAGGCCGTAGCCGAGGATCAGGACAAACATCAGGACAAAAGCGCCGGGAAGACTTCTGCCCGGCAGCAGCAGCCCGGCCAGGGCGCTGACGATCAGGAGACTGCCGCAGGCAAGCGCCCAGGGCAACAGGCGACGCTGCCGGCCTTCAATGCTGGTCCGGTCGAGGACCGTGCGCGGGGTGGCGCGCGCCGCTTCCAGCGCCGGGACCAGTGCCGCCAGCAGGGTCGCACCGACACCAAGGAGCAGGCCCTTGCCGAGCGCCACCAGGCTCAGGGTCGGACGGCGCACCTGGAGGTCAAAATAAAGATCACTGATCGTGCGCGTCACCAGCGCCAGCAGGCCATTGGCGAGAAGCATCCCGACCACCAGGCCGAGCAGGGTGCCGAGGCTGCCGATCACCAGCGCCTCGGTCAGAATCAGGCGGAACAGCTCCCGTCGGGTGACGCCGAGGGTCCGCAGGGTCCCGAGCAGGGGGCGGCGCTGCAGAACGAGGAAGGTCATGGTGTTGTAGATGAGAAACATACCGACCACCAGGGCGAGCAGGCTTAAGGCAGTCAGGTTGAGTTGGAAGGCCCGGGTCATGGTCGCCATGCTGCCCTCGCGGTTGTCAGCCCGGATCACTTCAAGGTTGACCGGCAGAAGGGCCTCCAGCGCGCGCAGCCGCTCCGTGCCGGCCGCGCCGTCGGGCAGGATCAGTTCGATGCGCGACAGCCGCCCCTGCAGCCCGAGCAGTTCCTGGGCGGCGGCGATATCGAGGAGCAGCAGGTTTTCCAGGGCCGCGGCGGTGACCGGGTCGGGCGGGTCAAGCAGCCCGATCAGGGTCAGTGCGTGAGGCACGCCCGCCACGTCGACGGTCAGCACCGCGCCAACATCAAGACCCAGCCGGGTTGCCGTGGCCGGACTGAGCAGGATGCTGCCGGGTTCACTCAGGAGGCGGGTGACAGCGGTCGGCCGATCCAGCGCTGGCGAATAGTTGCGGAACGGCGTCTCGGCAAAGGGATCAACACCGAGAACCCGCAGGGACTGCCCCGGCTGCCCGGCCACCGTGACAAATCCTTCAACCAGCGGCGCCGTGGCGCGCCAGTGACCGCTCAGGCGCAGTTGCCGGTAGACCTCTTCGGGCACACCGTTCAGACCGACAACCTGGTGACTGGCGCGACCGGAGAGGGTCGCGGCGGACTGGCGAAAGGCCCGTTCTGCGCTGCTGTTGGCCAGGTCGATGGCAACCACCACGGCGACGCCGAGCGCCACGCCGACCACCGCAAACAGCAGCTGCAGCGGATGGCGGGTCAGATAGCGCACACTTGCCCGCCACAGAATCATGGCGGGAGCACCTCACCTGGTCCCGTTTCCACCAGTTCACCATCGGTGATTGTCAGAACGCGGTCAGCCAGGCGCGCGACCTCGTCATTGTGGGTCGCCATCAGGGTGGTCATCTGATGATCCCGCGCCAGCTGTGTCAGCAGCGCGAGCACCTGCCTGCCGGTGCGGGCGTCGAGGTTGCCCGTCGGCTCATCCGCCAGCAGCAGCAGGGGACGATGGATCAGAGCCCGGCAGATAGCAATCCGCTGCTGTTCGCCTCCCGACAGACGTTCGGGGTAGCTGGCGGCACGGTCGCGCAGGGACACCTGCTCGAGCAGGGTGAAGGCCTGCTGTTGCGCTGTTGCGCCGACAGCACCGGTCAGCTCCAGCGGCAGCAGCAGGTTTTCCAGCACCGTCAGGGTTGGAATCAGATTGTAGAACTGAAAGACAAAACCGATATGCCTGCGGCGGAACAGGGTCCGCTGGCGTTCGGAGAGGCGCGTCAGGTTCTGCTGCGCAATGACGACCTCGCCACTGTCCGGCAGATCGATGCCGCTGATCAGGTTAAGCAGGGTCGATTTTCCGGAACCACTGCGCCCGAGGAGCACGACCAACTCCCCCTTTGCCACCCGGGCGTTTAAATCCCGGAAGATCAGCCGCTCGCTGTCACCTTCGCGGAAACTCTTGCGCAAACTGGTCAATTGAACCAGGTTCTCGCTCATCGGTGGCGATCCCTCCGCCCTGGGGCCGGACAGGTCCGGCCATGATTGTTACGCTGTTGTGAACATCTTGCTATTCCCGGCTGGTCGCAAGGATGATGCGGTCGTACCAGGCCGTTGCCTCGGTCCCGGTATTGTCGGTGTCGGTCATAATCGCGATGGCTCCGCCCTTGGGCGGATCCTCACCAAAGGCCCTGCGGTAGTCAGCCAGAAGATCCCGTTCTTCCTGGTGCCATTTGCCCGCGGCGGCCGGCCCTGATTGAACCGCGATCATCACGGCGTTGGCGGTAAAGGCATTGGGAATGAATTCCCCCCGGGGCAACTGATTGGCCCAGATATAGTTCAACGCCCGCGTCTGCCAGAAGAAACGCCCCGGGAAGACAACATAGAGCCGCGCGGCGTAGTCATCCCCCTGTTTGCTCTGTTCATCGCCGCCACTGATGGTTCCCGCAATTTTCCAGCGCCAGGTCAGGTAGCGATGGATCTGCGGGTCAAAACTCAGCTCCCGGCTCAGACCGGAGGCGGCGTTCTGCGCATGGGCCTGCAGGACAGTACGACCGGCGTCTTCGACAATGCGATAGTCGGTGGTGCCCTGAAAACTTTTCGTTTGCCAGCCGTCAAGGCCCTCTTCGGCAAAGCGCGAAA
>JAWOIX010000065.1:0-3958 GCA_046484405.1 Pelovirga sp. | reverse complement strand
CTGCATGGCAGGCGACTCTGTCGGGGGGGCTATAAATCCGTCCGTTGTCCGTGGTCCGTTGTAAAGGCGGTCAGCCGCTGGCGCGGCGTCAACGGCTGAGGTCGGGTCAACGACTTCGCCGTGTCAGGGCGCTAGCGCGCCCGTCATTTGTCATTCGCGGCTGCATTTGTGCCTTCTGCCTTCACCAGATTTTTTCTCTGCGCCTCAGCATTAATAAGTTTTTCTGCCTTACATTCTGAATTCTGGCTCCTGGGTCCTGCCTTCTGCCTTAACCCTGTTTTTTCTCAGCGCCTCAGCTTCTCCGCGTCTCTGCGTTAAAGTTTTTGTGCTTTTCATTCTGAATCCTGAATCCTGAATCCTGCCCTACCTCACCTCCCCTCCGGCAGGCACTGCCCGACAAGAATAATCACCACCCCGATCAGCAACAACAGCTCAAACATAACCATCTCCAGTCCGTAAATACGTCACCACTGGAAACAGGTTATTCCCTTACTGTGTCACAATAAGTCACAAGGCTTGTCACCAGCAAACCGGGCGATGTTGCACCTGTCGGCGCAAGCCTTGCGTCTGTTTTATCGCCATCAGTCGATTGACACGAGACCGGTTAATCGTATACAGTATGCAACTTCCCGTTCTTGAAATAATTCTTGAAACAACCGTTTACACGCTGAAATTTGAGTGCCGCAGAGCAGGCGCCCAAATGATCTGCCAAACATGATAATTGGAGGAGAGAGATGATTGACGCATATCTGAAACATGAAGAGGAGAGAAACGCCCAGGGCATTCCTGCGCTGCCATTGACCCCGGAACAGACCGAAAGTCTCTGTGCGCTGCTGCAGGATCCGCCGGCCGGCAAGGAGGATTTTCTTCTCCACCTGCTCACCGAGCGGGTTTCCCCGGGCGTTGACCCGGCGGCCGAAGTCAAGGCCGCATTTCTTGCCGAAGTCGTTGCCGGCACCAAAACCTCCCCGCTGATCGACCGGATCAAGGCAGTGCAGATTCTCGGCACGATGATCGGCGGTTACAACGTTCAGCCGCTGATCGAGGCCCTAAGTGACGACGAGCTGGCCGACGCTGCCGCGAGCGCCCTGTCCGGGATGACCTACGTCTATGATGCGGCACAGCAGGTGATCAAGCTGGCGCAGTCCAATGCCGCCGCCAAAAAGGTGGTGCAGAGCTGGGCCGACGCCGAGTGGTTCACCGGCAAGCCGGTCATGCCGGAAACCATCACCGTCAAGGTGTTCAAGGTGGAAGGGGAGATCAACACCGATGACTTTTCCCCCGCCGGCGATGCCTGGAGCCGTCCCGACATTCCGCTCCATGCCCTGGCCATGGGCAAGACCCGTTTCCCCGGCGGCATCCAGCAGATCGCCAAATGGCGCGAAGAAGGGCACCAGGTGGCCTTTGTCGGTGATGTGGTCGGTACCGGTTCCTCGCGCAAGTCCGCCTGCAACAGTGTCCTCTGGTGCATCGGCGACGACATTCCCGCAGTGCCCAACAAGCGGCGTGGCGGGGTGATCATCGGCGGCGTCATTGCCCCGATCTTTTTCAACACGGCCCAGGATTCCGGTGCCCTGCCACTGCGCATGGATGTCAGCAACCTGAACATGGGTGACGTCATCACCATCAACACCGCCAAGGGCGAAGTCACCAACGCCGCCGGTGAGGTGGTGACCACCTTCAGCATCAAGCCTGAGACCGTTCCCGACGAGTACCGCGCCGGCGGCCGCGTACCGCTGATTATCGGCCGCGCCGTGACGACCCAGGCGCGCCAGGCCCTGGGTCTGGGTGAGACCGACCTGTTCGCCAAAATTCAGAACCCGCAGCCCAAGCCGGACCAGGGCTATACCCAGGCGCAGAAGATGGTTGGCCGTGCCTGTGGCGTGGCCGGCGTTCTCCCCGGCAGCTCCTGCGAACCGCAGATGACCACCGTCGGCTCCCAGGACACCACCGGTCCGATGACCGCGGATGAGTGGAAAGAGCTCGCCTGCCTGCGCTTTTTGTCGCCCATGGTGATGCAGTCCTTCTGCCACACCGCCGCCTATCCCAAGCCGGCGGACGTGAAGATGCACAAAACCCTGCCACAATTCATTGCCGAGCGTGGCGGCGTGCCGTTGCGTCCCGGCGACGGCGTTATCCACAGCTGGCTCAATCGCCTGCTGGTTCCCGATACCGTCGGCACCGGGGGCGATTCCCACACCCGTTTCCCCATCGGCATCAGCTTCCCGGCCGGTTCCGGTCTGATCGCCTTCGCCGGCGCCCTCGGCTTCATGCCCCTCGATATGCCCGAGTCGGTCCTGGTGCGTTTCAAGGGCAAGCTCAACCCGGGCATCACCCTGCGTGACGCGGTCAACGCGATCCCCTACTGGGCGATCCAGCAGGGGCTGCTGACCGTGCCGAAAAAGAACAAGGTCAACATCTTCAACGGCCGGATTCTCGAGATGGAAGGACTTCCCGACCTGTCCGTCGAGCAGGCCTTTGAGTTGACCGACGCCGCCGCCGAGCGCTCCGCAGCCGCCGGCTGCATCCAGCTCTCCGAAGAGAGTGTCTGCGCCTACCTGCGTTCCAATGTCGCGCTGATGGAGCAGATGATCAAGGATGGCTACCAGGATGCCCAGACCCTGCGCAACCGCATCGATGCGGTCAACGAGTGGCTGAAAGATCCCAAGTTGCTCAAGGCGGATGCCAACGCCGAGTATGCGGCCGTTATCGAGATCGACCTGGCCCAGATCACCGAGCCGATCCTTGCCTGTCCGAATGATCCCGATGATGTCAAGCTGCTCTCCGAGGTCCAGGGCACGCCGATCCAGGATGTCTTCATCGGCTCCTGCATGACCAATATCGGTCATTTCCGTGCCGCCGCCGAAATCTGGCGCGGCGAGAAGTTCAACCCCGCTGTACGCACCTGGGTGTGCCCGCCGACGCGGATGGACCAGGAGAAGCTCAAGGAAGAAGCGGTCTTCTCGGTGTTCAGCGCCAAGGGTGCGCGGATCGAAATCGCCGGCTGCTCCCTCTGCATGGGCAACCAGGCCCGCGTGCCCGACAAGGTCAATGTCTACTCGACCAGCACGCGTAACTTCGACGATCGCATGGGCGATGGCGCACAGGTGTACCTTGGCTCCGCCGAACTGGCCGCCGTGGTCGCCAACCTGGGCAAGCTGCCGACCCCGGCCGAGTACCTGGCGGTCTACCAGGAGCGGGTCGCGCCGAAGGAAGCACAGATTTACCAGTACCTGCAGTTTGACGAAATGGAAGGCTACAAAGCCTGATGTGACGCTGGTGTTGTCCCACGGCCGCCCCCCTGTTGCGGGGCGGCCTTTTTTTCGAGGGCCTGTTTTAGCATGATACGAACCCTGCCGCTGCTCCTGGCGCTTGTTTTTTCAACCTGGTTTCTTCTGCCGGGCACGGTGCTCGCCGCCGAAACCGGCAGTGCCAGCGGCCGGACCGGCTGGAGCCTTGCCCTGGGCACGCGGACCGACACGTTCCGCTGGAATATTGCCGGAAACGGCGCGGGAGCAGCGCCCGACATCCTCTCGGAGCTGCGCTGGCCGGATCTCCACAGCCTGCAGCTCGCCGCGCAGGGCTGGCACACCCTCGATCCCCCGGCGCTGATCTCCCGTCCCCTGCGGCTGCAGCTCGATGTGGCCGTCGCCGAGATCCGCTCGGGCCGTTTTACCGATCGTGATTACGACGGCGACAACCGGACCCTGCTGACCTCGGAAATTCATGGGCGTTCCGAAGACGGACACCTCGCCGATGTGTCCGCCGCCGTCGGCATGCCCTGGCGTGCCGGTGACCTGGTCTTCATCCCCCTGCTCGGTTACAGCCTGCATCTGCAGCATCTGTCCCTGACCGATGGCAGGTTCGTCTATCCCGTTCCTGCTCCCGACGCGACCGATCCCTTTGCCGATGATGCCCTGGACAGCCGTTACCGCAGCCGCTGGCACGGCCCCTGGGT
>JAWOIX010000043.1:0-6028 GCA_046484405.1 Pelovirga sp. | reverse complement strand
GCCTACCCGGCCAACCAGTTGTCCACCATTGGACGCATTGGCATCTACCTTGATCGTTGGCTGGAGTTCCTCATCGACGATCCGCGCGAGGCCAACAGTGAAGGCGGCGTGTTCCCGGCCATTTTCGGCACCGTGGTCATGACCCTGATCATGGTCGTGTTTGTTGTGCCCTTCGGTGTGCTGGCCGCGCTCTATCTGCGTGAATATGCCAAGGCCGGACCATTGGTCAGTGTCATCCGCATCGCGGTCAACAACCTCGCCGGGGTGCCGAGTATCGTCTATGGCGTCTTTGGTCTCGGCTTTTTCTGCTACATGCTGGGTGGCAGCATCGATCAGCTGTTCTTCAGCGAAAAGCTCCCCAACCCGACCTATGGGACGGGCGGCATCCTCTGGGCCAGCCTGACCCTGGCCCTGCTCACGCTGCCGGTGGTGATCGTTGCCACGGAGGAAGCGCTGGCGGCGGTCCCCGGCTCCATGCGCGAAGGGTCCTACGCGTCCGGGGCCAGCAAGTGGCAGACGATTCAGCGGATCGTCCTGCCGCGGGCGATGCCGGGAATCATGACCGGGATGATCCTGGCCATGGCCCGGGGCGCAGGCGAAGTGGCGCCACTGATGCTGGTGGGTGCAGTCAAGCTGGCGCCGGAGCTGCCGATCGACAGCATTGCTCCCTTCGTTCACCTTGAGCGCAGCTTCATGCACCTGGGCTTCCACATTTACGATCTCGGATTCCAGAGCCAGAACAGCGAAGCAGCGATCCCGATGGTATTTACCACCACCCTGCTGCTGATTCTGATCATTACCCTGCTGAATGTCGGCGCGATCTGGTTACGCAACCGGTTGCGGCGCAAATTTACTGTCAGTGCAGTCTAGCCTGCACATGAAAAGGTCTATGTCGATGGGCAAAGAACATCTCAATGGGCTGGCACAGGATGCCAGCAGAAGTCTGTCTGACCGGCAGTTTGACGGTCGCAAGAGCCAGGGGCGGCTGCAGCAGATCGCCGCGGGACAATGGTTTCCAGCCGTGGTCGATGAGGCGCTGCATGCTGAAAAGCCAGTTCTGACGGTGGAGAATTTCTGCCTCTGGTACGGCAAGGCCCAGGCTCTTTTCGATGTGACGATGAAGGTTCCCGAGTCGAAGGTCACCGCCCTGATCGGTCCGTCCGGTTGCGGCAAGTCAACCCTGCTGCGCAGCGTCAACCGCCTCAACGACCTGGTCGACTCGGTGCGGATCAGTGGTGATATGCGGCTTTACAACGACTCGGTCTATGCCCGGGGCGTCGATGTGATCGAACTGCGCAAACGGATGGGGATGGTGGCCCAGAAACCCAATCCCTTTCCCATGTCCATTTACGAAAACGTCATCTACCCGCTGCGTATCGACGGCATCCGCGACCGGCGGATCCTCGATGAGGTCTGCGAAAAATCATTACGCAGTGCCGCTCTCTGGGATGAAGCAAAGGATCGGCTGCAACAGAGCGCCCTGGGGCTTTCCGGTGGCCAGCAGCAGCGCCTCTGTGTGGCCCGGGCCATTGCCTCGGAACCGGAGATGCTGTTGATGGACGAACCCTGTTCCGCTCTCGACCCGATCGCGACCGGCAAGATTGAGGATCTGATCGACCAGCTGCGCGGGGAATACACGATTCTCATCGTCACCCACAACATGCAGCAGGCCGCCCGGGTGAGCGATTACACGGCCTTCATGTACCTCGGCCAGCTGGTCGAATATGGCGCGACGCCGGCGCTGTTCAAAAAACCCCGGCTCAAGGAGACCGAGGATTATATTTCGGGACGTTTCGGCTGAGCGCCGTTCCCGGGCAGGATGCGGTGGCCATCCCTGCGCCACCGACAGGACTTGTGAAACCAAACCATTAAAGGAGAAGCAAAGCATGATCACGTTGAAAAAGATGATGACAGTCATGATGATACTGCTGGTTGCCGGTATGGCCCTGGGTTGCGCGGCGGCAGATCTGCAAGCGGACAACAGCGCGACTGCGGCGGCGACCAGCTATGACCGTCCCGGTTTCGTGACCGGCGTAACGGATGGCCGTCTCTGGGTCTTCCGGGCCGGCAGCGCGGAAGCAGATGCCTACCTTGCCGATGGCAAGACGCCGGCCAAGCACGTGGTGCGCCCCGGCGCCGGACCGGACGGCATGACCCTGCGTTCCCCTGACAGTGCCATCCTGGATGACTACCGGCTGGCGAAAGAAGGGTTCGTGACCGGGGTTAAGGAGGGTCGTCTCTGGGTCTTCCGGGCCGGCAGCGCGGAAGGGGATGCCTACCTTGCCGACGGCAAGACGCCGGCCAAGCACGTGGTGCGTCCCGGCGCCGGACCGGACGGTATGACCATCAGGGCGCCGGAAGCTGCCGACATCGATGCGTACTTGAGCGCCAGATAACCAGCCCCTGCCGCAGAGAAGAGAGACACCGGCCCTGCGGCAGGGTCACATGGAACCTTTTATGTGCCATCAGCAGAAAACGAGAACATCATGACGCAGATTTTTTTCCGGGAAATCAAACGACTAAAGGCCCTGCTGCTGCAGCAGGGCGAGATCATCGAAGAGCAGGTCAAGCAGGCGTCCGTCGCCCTGCTGAGCGGCGACAAGGCTGCCGCGACGCAGGTCATGCACAGGGATGACGCCATCGACCAGCGCGAAATCGACCTGCAGGAAGAGTGTTTCAAGCTGCTCGCCCTGCACCAGCCGGTTGCCGTGGACCTGCGGTTTCTCGTCGCCGTACTGAAATTCAATAACGATCTGGAGCGGATTGCCGATCTCGCCGCCAACATCGCCAAGCGCACCGTGGGGCTTGCCGACCTGGGTGAGATCAACCTGGTTTTTGACTTTGAGGAGATGTCCTTGGTGGCGCAGCAGATGCTCCACCAGGCGCTGCTGGCGCTGATCGATATCGATCCGGAAGCGACCGCCTCGGTGTTCAACCTGGAGAAGGGATTGAACCGGCTGCACAAGCAGAACAGCAACGCGATCCAGCAGGCGATGGGCCGTCACCCGGAAGATGCCGAAGCACTGATTCACCAGCTGGTGATTTCCAGAAACCTGGAGCGGATCGGTGATCTGGCCACCAACCTTGCCGAAGAAGTGATTTACGTTGCCCGCGGCGAAATAGTCCGGCACAGCAACGCGCCCCTCTGATTGACCGACTGTTGTTCTTTTTTGACCAGGCCGGACCTCCACAGAAGGAGGCTCCGGCCTTTTGTCGTGTCCGGAGGTGTGATCAGCAGCGGATCAATCCGGCGCATCAGGGAGGGAGTATGACGGTTAAGCAGAGGAATGACCGGAATGGTGCATCGTGATCTCTGCTGGCTTATGGAACGCCCGCAACCCCCCTCAATAGGTGTGGCGGATAATCTCCCCGTCAATCATGTACAGCACATCCTCGGCGATGTTGGTGGTCAAGTCGGCGATGCGCTCCAGGTGGCGAGAGATGGAGAGATATTCGATCAGGGCGTCGAGGCGTTCAGGGTGCCGACGGATCTGATCCTTGACCAGGCCGTAGTTGTCCTTGTGCATGGCGTCGACCTCGTCATCGAGGGTGCAGACTTCACGGGCCAGCCCGGTGTCAAAGCTGACCAGGGAGTCGAGACTCTTGGTCAGCATGGTTTCGACCTTGGCGGCCATATCCGTGAGGGCGAAGGGGACGGGGATCCGTTGCAGCGCCGCCAGACCGAGGGTGCGCTCGGCGATATTGACGGACAGATCGGAGATTCTCTCCAGGTCATTGTTGATCTTCAGCACCGAGACAATAAAGCGCAGATCAATGGCGACCGGCTGGTGCAGGGCGAGGAGCTTGAGGCACTCCTCCTCCAGGTCGACCTCCATCTCATTGACCTCGGCATCCCCTCTTGCCACCTGCAGGGCCAGATCGGCATCCATGCGGAAGAGGGACTGCAGGGCCTGGTGGTAGTTCTCCTCGACTACCGCCGAGAGACCCAGAATCCTTTTCTTCAGCTGTTCCATGTGGCGTTGCATGTACTGGGTCATAAGGTCTTTCCTCTCGACAGGCAAACTCCCGGGAACCAGCGTTGCGTTAGCGGCCCCGGCTCAGCGTTGCGGGATGCTGATGGAGAAGGTGCTGCCCGAGCCGGGCGTGCTGTGCACCGTCACGTCGCCGGCGTGTGCCTGCACGATGTGCTTGACGATGGCCAGCCCCAGTCCGGTTCCCCCCTGTTTGCGGCTGCGCGCCTTGTCGGCACGATAAAAGCGCTCGAACAGGCGCGGCAGATGTTCTGCCGCGATGCCGCAGCCCCAGTCTTCAACCTTAAGCACAAGGCGGTTTTCCTCTTGCGTCGCGGTCACGGCGACCCGTCCGCCTGCCGGACTGTATTTGATCGCGTTGGTCAGCAGGTTGACCACCGCCTGTTCCAGCAGCGGCGCGTTGATCCGCGCGCCAAGGTCGGCTGGACAGGCGAGCTCCACCGCGACCTGCTTGTCTGCGGCAAGCAGGGCACAGGCCTGCACCGCCGCCTCGAGGACCGGCCGTAGCGGCAGATCCGCGAGGGGAAGTTCCCCCTGATCACTGCCCTGTTCGATGCGGGCAAGGGTCAGCAGGTCGTCGATGATCGCATCGAGCCGGTCTGCCTGGCGGACGATGATCCCGAGGAAGCGGTTGGCGCTGTCCGGGTCGTGGATGGCCCCTTCCTGCAGGGTTTCGACGAAGCCCTTGATGGCCGTCACCGGGGTCTTCAGCTCATGGGAGACGTTGGCGACAAAATCACGGCGGACATTCTCCAGGCGGCGCAGACGGGTGACGTCGTTGAGGACGATCAGGGCGCCGAGCTCCTGGCCGTTTGCGCCACGCAGCAGGGTGCCGTGGGCCTGCAGGTAAAGGTCTTCCCGGCCGGGCAGGACAATGTCTCCCTCAACCGGAGTGCGGGCGGCCAGGGTGCGGCTGACAAAGCGCTGCAGATCGGCTTTGCGGATCGCTTCCTGAAGACTGCGCCCCTGTACCTCTTCATTCTGCACCCCGAGCAGGGTGGCTGCCGCCCGGTTGATGCGGATGATCCGCTCGTTGGTATCAACAGCGAGAACCCCCTCGACCATGCTCGCGAGCACCGCCTTCTGCTCATTGTGCTGGCGCACCACCGTGCGCATGCGCTCGTCCAGTTCAAAGGCCATGGTATTCATCGCTGCTGCCAGCGCGGCAATTTCCTCGGCACCCTTGACCGCCAGGGGGGTGGAGAGGTCGCCCCGGGCGAAGCGTTCCGCTCCGCGGCGCATCGCTTCGAGGGGGCGGCTGATGCGGCGACTGATGACGATGCCGATGGCGGCCGCCAGCAGCAGCACCAAGGCGCCACTGGCGGCAATCTGCTGATAGATCAGCTGCAGGGCGCGATCGATCGCGGTCACTGCCAGGGCTGCGCGAACAATACCGACCAGTTCGCCATCTTTCCCGTGCACCGGAATAGCGACGTACAGCATCTGTTTTTTCACCGTGCTGCTGAAACGGGTCGCCTGCCCGATGCTACCCGCCAGCGCCTGCATCACCTCCGGACGGGTGGCATGGTTCTGCATGCGGGCGGGGTCTTCCAGGGAATCGGCCAGCACGTCTCCCGAAGGAAGGATAAAGGTAAACCTGGTTGCGGTGTCCTCGGCCAGGCGGACGCTTAAAGGATCAAGGCCGGCCGTCTCGTGGTCGGTGAAGCGTTCACTGACCTGTACGGCCGCCAGGCGGGCACGGACCTCGAGGCCCCGGGCGGCTTCATCGAGATAGAAGTTGCTCAGGGTGCGGGAAAACAGCCAGGTCAGAAGGAACAGGGCAAGGAGGATGACGAGAAAAAAGGAGGGCAGAATCTGCCAGATAAAGCGCAGGCGCATCACAGATCCTTGAAGCGGTAACCGACGCCGCGGACCGTTTCGATCAGCTGTCCGGCGCTGCCGAGTTTTTTGCGCAGACCGACAATCTGGACATCGACGGCCCGATCGGTGACGCTGTAGTCGTCTCCGCGCACCGCGTTGACGATCTGATAACGGGTGAAGACCCAGCCGGGGCGCCGCGCCAGCAGCACCAGAAC
>JAWOIX010000012.1:0-20766 GCA_046484405.1 Pelovirga sp. | reverse complement strand
GGCGCCCCGCACCCATGTTCCGCGCCCACCGCCTGGAGAAGGCCCTTGGCACCCCGGCGAAGATTTACTACAAGTACGAAGGCGGGTCTCCGGCCGGCTCCCACAAGCCCAACAGCGCGATCCCGCAGGCCTACTACAACAAGATTTTCGGCACCAGGCGCATCGCCACCGAGACCGGTGCCGGCCAGTGGGGGTCCTCGATTGCCCTGGCCTGCCAGATGTTCGGTCTTGAGTGCACCGTCTACATGGTCAAGGTCTCCTACAACCAGAAACCCTACCGCAAGAGCATGATGCAGCTGTGGGGTGCCGAGGTTATTCCTTCTCCCTCGAGCAGGACCAACGCCGGCCGTTCGATCCTCGCGCGGGATCCTGACAGCAACGGCTCCCTTGGCATCGCCATCAGTGAAGCGGTGGAGGATGCCGTCAGCCGCGACGACACCCGTTACGCCCTCGGCAGCGTACTCAACCATGTCTGCCTGCACCAGACCATCATCGGTCTCGAAGCCAAGGCGCAGATGGAGATGGTCGGCGATTACCCCGACGTGGTGATCGGCTGCCATGGCGGCGGCTCCAACTTTGCCGGTGTGGCCTTTCCCTTTGTTGCCGACAAGGCCAACGGCAAGCAGGTAAGGGTGGTCGCCCTGGAACCGGCCAGTTGCCCGACCCTGACCAGGGGCACCTACGCCTTTGACTATGGCGATACCGCCAAGATGGCGCCGGTGTCCAAGATGTACACCCTCGGCCATGATTTCATGCCGCCCGGCATCCACGCCGGCGGTCTGCGTTATCACGGGGCATCACCGCTGGTTTCGCAGCTGGTGCATGCCGGGGTGGTGGAGGCACGGGCGGTCCCCCAGCTCGCCTGCTTTGAGGCTGCTGTCCAGTTTTCGCGGTGCGAGGGGATTATTCCCGCCCCCGAATCGAGCCATGCGATCCGCGGGGCCATTGACGAAGCGTTGCAGGCAAAGGAAGAAGGGAAGGCCAGGACGATCCTCTTCAACCTCTCCGGTCACGGCCATGTGGACATGGCCGCTTACGACGACTATTTCGCCGGCAAGCTCACCGACTACGTGTACCCGGAAGAGGAGATCAGGGAGTCCCTCGCGCGCCTGCCACAGGTCGATTAAAAGCAGCATCTGCTCCGGAAAGGCGGCACGGTGGTCACTCCTTTGCGATTTTTGCACCACCCTGTTTCTTTCCCGGACCAGTCGTTATAGTGTACGGATAACGACGTTTATTACCATCAAGGAGACATCATGTATCATCTGTCGATTCTGACGAGTTTTGCTGCCGCTCATAACCTTCTGCATTACCAGGGGGATTGCGAGAATCTTCACGGGCACAACTGGAAAGTGGAGGTCACCGTGAGTACCGAGATGCTCGACAAGTCGGGACTCGGGATTGACTTCAAGATTCTGAAAAAACATACGCGTGAGGTCATGAACTACCTTGACCACAAATACCTGAACGACCTTGATGCCTTCAAGGGAATCAGCCCGTCATCGGAACAGATTGCGCGGTTTATCTTCGAGCGGGTGGAAGAGTCTTTGCAAGCGTATGAGGTCAGCGTTGATAAAGTGACGGTCTGGGAATCGGACAATGCCTATGCCAGCTACACCCGCAGCTGATCTGAGTGAAATATTTTCCTCCCTGCAGGGGGAGGGCGACCTGGTCGGCTACCGCCAGGTGTTCCTGCGCCTGACCGGGTGCAATCTTTCCTGTGCCTACTGCGACACCGATTTTGCCGCCACTCCGGTCTGCCGCGTTGAGGAAGTGCCCGGTTCGGGGCAGCTGGTCGAATATGACAACCCGCTGCGGATCGAACAGGTTGTCGCGCTGCTGCAGCGCTGGACGCAGAGGTATCCCGGCGCCCATCACTCGGTCAGTATCACCGGTGGCGAACCGCTCCTGCATGCCGATCTCCTGCAGCACTGGCTGCCGCATATCCGTGCGCTCCTGCCCGTCAGCCTTGAAACCAATGGCACACTGCCGGCGGCCCTGCAGGCGGTGATCGGCATGGTCGATCGGGTGGCCATGGACATCAAGCTCCCCTCGCAGACCGGCGCCGCAACCGACTGGTCGGTGCAGCGGGATTTCTTGCAGATTGCCCGGCGGGTCGCCTGCTCCGTCAAGCTGGTTGTCGGCGAGGACAGCACTGCTGCCGAGCTGCTGCAGGCCGCCGGACTGGTCGCTGCTGCCGGCGCGGCGATCCCGATTATTCTCCAGCCGGTCACCCGGCAGCAGAAGGTGGCGGTGTCGACTGCCCGCCTGCTGGAGTTTCAGGCCCTGGTTGCCGCGCGCCATCCGAACACGAGAGTCATCCCACAGACCCATATATTTATGGGAGTTATGTAGCTTTACTTAAGGTTCGACCTGAACGATTTCATGGAGCGCCGATGATCATTGCGCAGATGACGATGCCGGAATTTGCTGCCGCGCTGGAAAAATCCCGGACGGTTATTGTTCCCTTCGGCTCAACCGAACAGCACGGCAGCCATCTGCCCCTTGATACGGATACCCTGCAGGCGATTGACGTGGCGCGCCTGGCAGCGGCACAGCGTGACCTGTTCGTCGCGCCCCCCGTGCATTACGGGGTATGCCGCTCCACCGGTGACCATCCCGGCACGATCGGCATCAGCACCACCACCCTGCGACTGCTGACGATTGATCTGGTCGACGCGCTCTATCGCCAGGGGCTGCGGACGGTCGTTCTGCTCAGCGGTCATGCCGGGACGACCCACATGGCGACGCTGGTCGATGCGGGAGAGGAGCTGTTGCGGCGCTACCAGGATATCCGTATCGCCGTTGTCTGCGAATATCAACTGGCGGCCGCCGCCGGGGCGGGGCTGGTGGCAACCCCCGGGGACTCCCATGCCGGCGAGATCGAAACCTCACGCCTGCTGCACTCCCATCCCGCCCTGGTGAAAGGCTGCCCGGCCGCTGAATTTCCACGGTTTCCCGCCGCGATCCTGGTGCGCGACAAGCGTCATTACTGGCCCGGCGGCATCTGGGGTGATCCGAGCAAGGCAACTGCGGAAAAAGGGGCGGAACTGGAACGACGGGTGGTGGCGAGCCTCTGTGCCCTCATTGCTGAACTGGAGCGCATTGCGCCCGGTTGATGGGTCGTGCAGGAAGATAACTGGTGTTGCCTGGTCGCCGTGACCGGCCCGGGCGCTTGCTAGGCCTGCTCCAGCTCAATAAATTTTTCCTGTAGTTTCAAGGCGATAAGAGGAGGAACGAACTTGCTGATATCGCCTTTGAGGCGGCCGACTTCCTTGACGATGGATGAACTCAGGTAGGCGCATTCAGGGGAGGTCATCATAAAGAGGGTTTCAACCTGCTCGCAGACGGTGTGATTCATCTGCGCCAGCTGGAATTCAAACTCAAAGTCGGTCACCGCCCGCAGTCCGCGCAGAATCACCCGTGCTTCCTTGGCGACGACATAATCCACCAGCAGGCCGGTGAATGTTTCCACCTTGATGCGCGGGTTGCCGGCGATCAGCTGTTTGATCATGTCGATCCGCTCGGCCACGGAGAACAGGGCGTTCTTTTCCCCATTGCAGGCAACCGCCACAATCACCGTGTCGAAAATTTCGAGGCCACGCCGGATAATGTCCATGTGCCCGTTGGTCAACGGATCAAAGGAGCCCGGATAAATGGCAATGTGTCGGTTCATCTTAATCTCATCCTTTCGGATAACCGAACAGGTGAACGCCGGTTGAACCGTAGCTCCTGCTCTGCAGGTGGACAATCGTGCCCTGGTACTGCGGTACGTCCCCTCGCGCTGTTTCGGCGCAGATTATTCCACTATCCTTCAAAAGATTCAAGGTCGCAATCTGTTCGATCAGCTGCTCGATCAGTCCTGAGTTGTAAGGGGGATCCATCAGGATCAGATCAAAGGGGGCCGCGTCGCGCACCAGGGGCAGGCAGGCAGGCAGCGTCCCCTGGATGATGGTCACGGCGTCGCCAAACCCGCAGCGGCGGGTATTGTCACGGATCAATGCGATGGCATCGGGATGCTGGTCGACGACAACCGCCGTCGCGGCGCCGCGACTGATGGCCTCAAGGGACTGCGCGCCGGTGCCGGCAAAGAGTTCGAGGACGGTGCGTCCATGCAGGGAGCCGAAACGACTGGTCAGCAGGCTGAACAGCGCCTCACGCACCCGGTCGGGTGTCGGCCGCACCTCGATTCCGTCGAAGCTGGCCAGTTTGCGCCCCCGCGCCGTACCGCTGATAATCCGCATGAGAAGCCGTCGCTTTCTTTCGTGGGTTGCTCCGTTGGGTTTTAACAGTTGACCTTGGCCTGCTGCAAGCTGAAACTGGCGCTCAGCAGGAAAAGGCCCCTGGCCAATGGCGCTGCCGTCTTTTCGCCTTTCTGGTTCTTCCGAAAAGGATCCGGCCTGCACATGGAGAATTGGGCTGACTTTCTGTTTTTGTGTCTTATCCTGTCACTGTAATTTGCTACTCTTGAAATGTCTCGCTGCTCCAACCCATGGAGGGTCTCATGTCTGAACAGCACCTGGCCGGTTACGCGGCAACAAGCCACGCAAGTCGCGGGCGACAGTACGCGGAAAGCTACAAGGACGACCGCCTCGCCTATGAGCGCGATCGTGATCGGATCATTCACTGCGCCGCCTTTCGCCGGCTTGAATACAAAACCCAGGTTTTTGTTAACCATGAGGGGGATTACTATCGGACGCGGCTGACCCATTCCCTTGAGGTGGCCCAGATTGCCCGGGGCATTGCCCGCAACCTGCGGCTCAACGAAGACCTCGTGGAGGCCCTGGCCCTGTCCCACGATCTGGGTCATACGCCCTTCGGGCATACCGGCGAACATGTTCTCAACCGGCTGATGAAGGATCATGGCGGTTTTGAGCACAATCAGCAGTCGCTGCGCATCGTTGAGGTCCTGGAGCAGCGGTATCCCGGCTTTGATGGTCTGAATCTGAGCTGGGAGACGCGCGAAGGGATTATCAAACACAGCACCTCCTACGATGGTGCCGGTGAGGTGGCGCTGATGCCCTACGCCCCTGCGGAACAGCCGACCCTGGAAGCGCAGATCATCGATCTGGCTGACGAGATCGCCTACAACAATCATGACATCGATGACGGTCTCAAAGCCGGCTACATCAAACTTGAGGACCTTGCTGCCGTGGAGCTGTGGCAGCGGACCTTTACCGATATCGGTGAGCGCTTTGCGGGGATTGATGAAAAACGCCACATCCTGCAGACAATCAGCCACCTGATCGGCGCGCTGATTCATGACCTGGTGGAAACCACCTCCGCGCGATTGCGCGACCGCAACATCTGCAGTATGGCTGATGTGCGTTGCCAGGCGGACAAGCTGGTCGGCTTCAGTGAGCCGATGAAGGAGCGCAACCGGGAATTGAAGGCGTTTCTGTTCAAGCGCCTCTATCGCCATTACAAGGTGGAACGGATGCGGGTCAAGGCGGAACGGTTTCTGACCCTGTTGTTTGAAAATTATCTCGACAATCCGACCCTGCTACCGGACAAACATCAGCGCAGGTACGCACAATACGGCCGGGAGCGGGTGATCTGTGACTATATCGCCAGCATGACCGACCGTTATGCCCAGGATGAGTACAAACGTCTGTACGAGCCCTTTGAACGGGCCTAGGGCGGGCTGCTGTTGTCGAGGGATCTCACCAGCGGCGACGCTTGCGGCAGGACAACACCCTTGACGTGGTTCTCCTCACCGGCAAAGAGCAGGTACCCATATTTGCCGTAGTGGGCGACCTTGCGCGCCACGGTCACGTCCGCGGCATTGCCGTCAGCGAGAAACCATGCCGCATGCCGGGCATGATTGAAAGGATTGCGCTCGACGACAAAGGCGCTCTGTGCCGAGGATCCAGGGGTCGCCTGCGGATCACGAAAAACAGCGTCCGGCAGGTTGTCAGCAAGGGTCTGCGGCGCCAGGCTGCCCGTCCGTCCAAAGATCACCAGGTCCGCGCCGGCCAGTTGGGTCGGCGTGGCCGCCGCGAGAGGGAGAACCTCTATGCCCTGTTTGCGCAGGGCACCGAGAAGCATCTGCTGTGCCGCGGAAGAAGGGACGAAATCGTCCGCCAGCACTGCCAGCAGCCGGTTGCTGCCACGGATGGAGGCGACAGTGGAAGGAATCTCCGCCGGCACCAGCTGACGGAACAGATCACTGTCGGGATCAACGATGAGCCGACCGGGTCGCCAGGCCGTGGCAATGGTAAAATCCTGTGTGGCGGAGTCCAGCGCCACGCGCATGTCCTGTTGCTGCTCTCCATCACTGACACGCACCACCACCTCGAGTTGATAGGGACGGGTGCCCTGCCGCAACGTCCCCTGCGTCAGCCAGCCCGCTGCATGCGGTGTGGTTGTGACCTCACCCAGATCCAGCAGTGGTCCGTCCGTGCGGCTGAGCCACTGGCGGAAAAAGGGTGCAAGATCCTCGTTGGCAGCACGGCTGAAGGCGATGCGGAGCTCCTCCCAGCCGATGGCACGGAACATCCTGTCCGCGGCAATCTGCCGCAACGTCTGCCAGAAAACGTCCGCGCCGACCCGCTGGTGCAGCATGTGAAAGATCATCATGGTTTTGCCGTAACCGATCGCCTGGCCGGGACGGTCGCTGCGCGAGAGAAATTTTTCAACCGCAAAGCTGTTGGACGGATTGACCAGGCTGGCGTAGCTGATCAACTGATTGAGCCGGTAGGTGCGGGCCGCGGCAGGAGACAACTGCTTCTGGTAGAGATGGTCCGCGACGTAGGTGGTCAATCCTTCCGACCAGTTGCCCTGCGCATAATCGACCCACACGCCGTTTCCCCACCAGGAGTGGGCAATCTCGTGGCCGAGACTGGTGCTGACGATGAAGGGCAGGCGAATCACCGTGCTGCCGAGCAGCGTCCAGCCGGGCAGACCGTAGCCGGTCGGGAAAAAGTTCTCGACAATGGCAAAATGAGCAAAGGGGTAGGGGCCGAACAGCTCTTCGTACAGCGAGAGATACTGGCGCGCCTGCTCCAGGTAGATCTGTGCCAGGTCGGCGGAAGCGGCGTAAAAATAGCCGTAGACCGGCACCACGCCGGTGTCGTCGGTAAAGATCTCATAGGGCCCGGCCGCGAGGGTCAGACCGCGCACCGGATAGTCGATCTCCCAGCGCGACAGGGTCCGGTCGCTGTCCTGCTGCCGCAGGCTCCGGCGACCCGTGGTGATCGCCTCGACGCCCGGCGGGGTTTCGATCTCGATCAGGTAGTTGATCTCAGCTGTTGCGCTCAACTGCGGGTACCAGGCGGCCCCAGCGGAGAGGTAGCTGCCGTTTTCACCAATCACGGCGGCGACGCCGAAGCTGGGATCCTCGCTGTGGACTGGCTGCACCGGGACCGGATCATTGAACTGGGCCCGGTAACGGATCACCAGGGGGGAGCTATCGACGGGATCGACACGCAGCCGGCCGTCGGCAAAGTGGTGAGCGAGGTTCGTCTCTCCCTGGCGTACCGCCAGCAAGTGACTCTGCGGCGCCAGGCGCAGGATGACCGGGCCGTCCGGTGCCGCGGGAAAGGTCAGATGCGCGGTCGCTTCAAGGTGGTGCTGTTGTGGTTCGAGGCGGACCTGCAGGCGGTAATCTACGGCAGCCTGCAGCGCCCCGGGGAGCAGCACAATGAGTAGCATGAGCAGTACCGGCAGGGTGGCCGGTTTCCCGCTGCCAAACGGAGGCTCCGCCGCGGACATTGCCCGCTTGCCGTGAGGTGCTTTCATCGCTGTTCTCCGTGCAGTCTGGTGCGCTGAACCTGCTGATAATAGTCGCGCATCGCGTCCAGTTCACCGTAGGTCAGGTGGGGTCGCAGATTCTGCGCCGCCTGATCCCGGTACTGGCGCAGGCGGGCGTCCTGGCGGCAGAGAAAACCCAGCTCAACCAGGGCTGCGTCATCGAGGGGAATCGGCTGCAGCTGTTCAATGGCCGCCATAACGGCTTTCAGTAAGCGCCCCAGCAGTGTGCCACTCAGGGTGATTGATCCTGCCGTCAGGCCCGCTGCGATACTCGCCGGCCAGGGCTGATCCATCCCCGCACCAAGGAGCAGTGTCGTGGCGCCGGCCGTTCCGCCGATAGTCGCGGCAACGGCGACAAGATCGGTGAATTGCAGTCGGTCGCGGGTGGCTGTGGCCAGCACCAGGGCGACGACCAGGCTCAAGGCAAACAGCACAAGGACAGCGCCCCCGCTGAGAAAATTGCCGAAGTAAAAGACCAGCAGGATCAGCAGGTGCGCCAGGTCGAAGATGCAGGCAAATTTTATCAGCCGGCGGCGCTGTCTTTTCTGTTCAGCCAGCGCCACAGCAAGCTCCTGCGCGGTAGGCGGATCCTCATTGAGGTCAAATCGATACATGGTGGACTTTTAGCGTCACAGGCAAGAGAACAGCAGTCATGTGCATCATCATTGCTGTTTTGCGGCGGGAATGCAACCCCCTGCCCGGGCTGTGGGCAGGGGGTTGCAGAAGGCGGATCAGACCTGCTGGTTGACGGCTACCGCAGGTTGTTCGACGAAGGGTGGCGGGCTGGCGTTGGCGTAGTGAAACTCTTTGCCCTGGTAATTTTTCAGGACCACGTCTGCACCCAGCGACTGCAGATAGTCGGGCAGCAGGGGAATCTTGCCACCACCCCCGGGAGCGTCAATGACAAACGCCGGAACCGCCAAGCCGCTGGTGTGTCCACGCAGTGCGCGGATGATCTCCAGGCCCTCCTCGACGCGGGTGCGGAAATGATCGGTTCCCTGCACCAGGTCGGCCTGGTAGATATAGTAGGGGCGTACCCGGATACTGAGCAGCTTCTGCATCAGGGTGGTCATGATCTGCGGGTCATCATTGACGCCGCGGAGCAGGACCGTCTGGTTGCCCAGCGGAATCCCCGCGTTGGCGAGACGCTCGCAGGCTTTGGCCGACTGCGGGGTGATTTCATCCGGATGGTTGAAGTGGGTGTTGAGATACAGCGGGTGATATTTCCGCAGCACGCGGATCAGCCCCGAGGTGATGCGCATCGGCAGAACCACGGGCACCCGGCTGCCAATACGGATGATCTCGACGTGGGGGATCGCGCGGATCCGGCCGAGCAGGTCATCGAGCTTCTCATCGGAGAGGAGCAGCGGGTCACCGCCGGAGACAATCACGTCGCGGATTTCGTCATGGCGCTTGATGTAATCGATGCCGGCATTGATCGTCTCCGTGGTGATCTGCATGTCGGCCCCGCCGACCTTGCGTTTGCGGGTGCAGAAACGGCAGTACATGGCGCACTCGGAACAGACCAGGAAGAGCACCCGGTCCGGATAACGGTGGACCAGGTTAGGCACCGGGCTCTGGTTTTCCTCCTCGAGGGGATCATAGATGCAGACCTGGTCCTGACACTCCAGCTCGTCCGGAACCGCCTGTTTCCAGATCGGGTCGCCGGCATACTTGATCAGGTCGAGGTAATAGGCAGGCACGCGCATCGGGTAACGCTGCGCGACCTCTGTTAACGGGCGTGGATCAATGCCGAAGGCACGGGTCAGTTTCGCGGGATCGGTGATGCTTGATTGCAGTTGTTTCTGCCAGGTTTCCATTGTCAGTCTCCAGGGACAAGGAAGCGTTTAACATAAGTGATCCGATCGTCCTGTGGACGATAAAAATCGGCGATGCGCGACTCTTCACGGTAGCCGCCCTGTTCGTAAAAGCGCCGGGTACGCTGGTAAGACTCCTGTGAGGAGGTTTCCAGGCAGAGCATGCGCGCACCGCGCTGCTGCAGCCGCCGTTCGGTTTCCTCCATCAGCAGGCGGCCGATCCCTTGCCCATGACGGCGCGGATCCGCGGCAATCCAGTATAGGTCATAGGTGCCATCGGTCAGCGGGACCGGCCCGAAGAGGACAAAACCGGTCACCTGATCCTCGTCCTCGGCGATGATGACCTCGTAATCCTGTTGCGCGGGATCGGCGATCACCAGGTCGAGCAATTCCAGGGCGCAGGCCACCTCGGCGGCGCTGAAGACGGTACAGTCGTTGAGAATCCTTTCCAGTGGCGGTCGATCGCACAAGCGCAGTTCACGCATTGCCAGCTCCTTTGCGGGCCAGGGCCATATTGAGAATCCGTTGAATCAGGTCGGGGTAGTTGTACCCGGCAGCGCGGGCCGAGCGCGCAAAACCGGCGTCCGGACAGATGTCGGGATTGGCGTTGATTTCCAGAATATAGGGAATACCATTGTGAAGACGGATGTCGACCCGGGCGTAATCGCGACAGCCGAGCAAGCGGCAGGCCTTCAGCGCCGTCGCTTCGATGGTTTTGCGTTCCTTTTCCGCCACCCGCGCGGGACAGACCGGTGTCGTGCCGCGGTAATCGGCCGACTGACTTTCCCATTTCCCGGCATAACTGACGATGTTGCAGGCTAACCCGGCAGCGAAGCTGATCTCCGCCAGGGGCAGAATCGCGGTAGGGGCATTACCGAGGACGGATGCATTGAACTCACGTCCGTCAATGTATTTTTCCACCAGGGCATCCTGGGCGTAGCGGTCATGGATATAACGGACCCGTTTTTTCAGGGCCAGTTCCGAGGTGACGATGCTCTCCGGTCCAATGCTCAAGGAGGCATCCTCGCAACAGGGCTTGACGATGAAAGGGGTTTTCACGGGGATTTTCGGCAGCCGGTCGTCTATCCGCACCCGGTAATACTCAGGGGTCGGCAGCCCGTGACGGACCAGCAGATCCTTGGTCAGGGCCTTGTCCTGGGTGATGAGCAGAGGCGCGGGGGAGCTGCCGGTGTAGGGGATGTCAAGGAGCTCGAAGAGCGCAGCAATGTGCATCTCGCGCGAACTGTCGCCGCGAAAACCCTCGCACAGGTTGAAGATGACCGCCGGCCGCATCAGCTGCAGTTTGCCGATGAACGAGACGACCTCCGTCCCCAGGGGGACCAGTGCCGGCACATGGCCGAGACGGCGCAGCGCGTCGGCAACGGCATTGGCTTCGGTTTCTGCGCCGGCCTCGGAGATACGATCGTGCAGTTCGCCGCGCAGCGGAGCTGTGGCGGCGAGGTTAAAGCAGACAGCGACTTTCATCTTGTCTCTCCCCAACAAGCTGGCAGCGTTGCGACGCTGTTTCCACCACGCGCAGGACCAGGTCGGTATAGGACAGGCCGGCAGCGCGGGCGGCCTTGGGGAAGCAGCTGTTCTGTTCCGGTCGCGGGAGAATGCCCGGCAGGGGGTTCATTTCGATGATCTGCGGCCGGCCGGCACGGTCGAGGCGCACATCGATACGGCACCAGTCGCGACAACCGAGGGCATGGAAGGCGCGGCGACAGAGGTGTTCGATCTGCTGCTGCAAAAAGGGCTCGAGCGGCGCCGGACAGGAAAAAATCTCCAGGGGTTCTTTTTCCGTGTCCCACAGCCACTTGGCTTCATAGGAGTAGATCGGATTGGCGCCGGCCGGCAGGGTTGAGAAATCGATTTCAACTATCGGCAGAACCTGCAGATCACTGCCATTGCCAAGCAGGGCAACCGTGAACTCGCGACCCGGCAGAAACTCCTCGATAATCGCCTTTTGCCCATAGGTGGTGGCGATCCATTCAATCTGACGGACCAGGGCCTTGCGGTCACGGACCAGGGCACTGTCGGTGACGCCCTTGCTCGAGCCTTCCAGGCAGGGCTTGACGATCAGCGGGTAACGCAGGTTGCGCGGGATGGCGAAAACGCTGGAAAGGGTCCAGAAACGCGGGGTCGGAATGCGGTGCTGTTTGAGGATTTCCTTGGTCCGCTGCTTGTCGAGACAGAGCCCCAGGGTGACAGGGTCGCTGCCGGTGTAGGGAATCTGCAACATCTCGAGCATGGCCGGGATCTGTGCTTCGCGACTGCTGCCATGCAGACCTTCGGCGATGTTGAAGACCAGGTCGGGACGCAGGCTGCGCAGCTTAGCGAAGGCATCCAGATCCGCATTGATCCGGGTAACCCGGTGGCGGGTCGCAAGTGCGTCGGAGATGGCCGAAATGGTGTGGATATCGTCCCATTCGGCATAGATGTCGGTGGCAGAACTGCCGGGAGGTTCAGCGGGAGGTTCGTCGTCGGCGACGGATTCCTCGCGCAGGTTGAAGACCAGCGCTACATTCATTGGCAACCCCTTTTAGCCTGAAAAATGAACAATGCTCCGCAATGGAGTCAGCGATTTTTGCAGCGGGTGCCTGGCGGCAATGGCTATAAAAAGGGGTCACTTTTTATGCTTGGGTCGTTACGCACGCCCGCAGCAAAACGCTTATAGATAAAGCGTATACGCTCGAAACGGGGTGTCGTCAATAAAAAAAAATATTCTGCAAAAAGAAAATATATTCTTATTGATTACAGATACTTAAATATGCCTGGCGGGAGCGGAATTCAGTTCCGCGGGAGCTCGATCTGGCGGTTGTCGGGATTCTGCCGGTAGAGAAGAATGGTGCGGCCAAGAACCTGGGCGACGGCTGCGCCGGTCGCCTTTGCCAGTTGCGCCGCCACCAGCTTGCGATCGCTTGGGCAACCCTCCTGGATTTTCACTTTAATCAGCTCGTGGCTTAACAGGGCTTCTTCCGTCGCCGCGATCACGGCCGGATTGATTTCTTCCTTGCCGACCATGACCACTGCCTTGAGATGATGCCCCAGTCCCCTGAGATAGCGTGCCTGTTTACCGGATAATGACATGTCGTTGACCAGTTCTGTCGTTGTGTAAAGGTTAGATAAACAATCCCGCCAGCCAGTAGAGAAGCATGCCGACGAGCACAGTGCCGCCGAGACTACGGGTTTTCAGCGCAAAGATCAACGTCGGAATTGCCACGAGCCATTCAACCCTGGTGAACGTCAGGGTGGCAGACGCCGGATCGATAAACAGCAGCGGCGCGAGCAGGGCACTTAACACCGCCACCGGGATAAAGCCCAGCCAGTCGATCAGCCACTGTGGAATCCGCTGGTGGGCGAGATAGAGCAGGGGCAGGGCGCGGGGCAGATAGGTCACCAGACCCATCCCGCAGAACAAAAAGAGGTATTCCGCCGCTGTCATCGGCTCCGTCTCCGGCGGCGCTGCAGCAGATAACCACAGGAAGCGGCACAGATGGACGCGCCAACAATATAGGAGTCGCCAGGAATCACCGCAGCCCAGATGACAGCAATCACAGCCGCAATGATCGCCGTCACAACATAAATACGACCATGGAACTGGAAGACCAGCAGGCAGATAAACATGCCGGTTAACGCATAGTCAATGCCGAAGGCTCCGGCCGGAACAAACTGGCCGACCAGAACGCCGCCGACCGTGGCCAGGATCCAGACGCTGTTGGCCAGATGATTGACCAGCAACGCGGCATGGCGGTGCCACTGGCCGGCACGAAAACGGGCCATGTTGACCGCAAAACTCTCATCGGTGATGCCGTAGGCAAACAGCGCCAGAAAGGAACGCCGCACGCCTTGCAGGTAAACCGCCAGGGCTGAACTCATCAGGGTGTGGCGCAGGTTGATGATAAAGGTGGTACCGATGATCGCGGCCATGGAACTGCCGGCTGCGAGCATGGCAACGCAGATGAACTGGGCGCTGCCGGCAAAAACCAGGATCGACATCATGGCGACCGCCCACCAGGGAATGCCGGCCTGCTGGGCCAGGACGCCCAGCGCCAGGCCAACCGGAAAGTAACCCAGGCAGATCGGCCAGGCGGCAAGCACAGCGCTGCGTAACATTGAACGGGAAGTATCTGGAGTCATGGTCGGAGGATTTAACACCAAAAGAAGAGAAAAACAAGCACGGATAGACGGTTTCCCGGCGACTGGCGGAACCTGTACGAAGCGCTATACTACAGGTTAGCCACGGCACGTCATGTCATCAATCAGGGTCTTTTGTGGTGCACCGAAGCTGGGACGTCCATTGCAGTGTCCGCAGCGTGCCGGTCCATCTTTAACTCGGCAGTTGTTCAGGGTGAGGGTAGCAGTGGGTGATCGGATACGCGACAACCGCTTTCTTCTGGGGCTGCTTGTCTGGCTGGGCGGGTTGTGGATCGTTACGGCGATTGCGCCTTTCGATCGATGGGACTGGCTGCTCGAAAACCTGCTGGTGATTTTCTTTGTTGCCCTGTTGCTGCTGACTTACTGCCGTTTTGTCTTCTCCCGTCTTTCCTATACCCTTTTCGTCCTGTTTTTAAGCCTGCACCTGGTCGGTGCGCATTATACCTACGCGCAGACCCCCTTTGGCTTCTGGCTGCAGGATCTCTTCGACCTGACGCGCAACCACTATGACCGGATTGTTCATTTCGCCTTTGGGCTGCTCCTCGCTTATCCGTTGCGCGAGCTGCTCATGCGTGCCGCCGGCGTGAAAACCAGCTGGTCCTACCTGCTGGTGATTATCACCGTCCTCGGCTTCAGCGGTTTCTACGAAGTGCTCGAGGGAGCGGTCGCGGTTATCGTCAGCCCGGAGCTGGGCAGTGCCTACCTCGGCACCCAGGGAGATGAATGGGACGCACAGAAGGACACGGCACTGGCCTTCAGCGGGGCGGTTGTCGCCATGAGCCTGCTGCGCGCTTGCGGACAAGGTCGCAGGCAGAGCCGTACTCAAGACCCGGAAGCGTCCTCGTAGAGAGCTTCATGCAGATTGACCGTGTGGTTTTTTATCCGCCGCATGGCTACCGCCATATCACTGAAGGTCAGGGCCGGCAAGGCTCCGCAGGAGCCCGACTTCATCCGCACGAGATGCGCTTTACGGATCGCGTCGGCGAGATCATTGAGTCGATTGGCCTGCTCACGGATCGTCTTTTTACTGACGGTATCCTCGTTGTGGAAGACTCGGCACACCTGATTGAAAAAGGTAAAGAGTTCGTGATGGAAGTTGTGCAAATCTTTCCATGCATCCTCACTGAAATCGAGGTCATTCTTTTCCAGCCGGCGCATGTAGGAACACAGTGACAGGGCATAATCCGCTATGGATTCCAGCTCGTCAGCTGCCCGCACATAGGCATAGGCGCGATCTGACTGGGCATTGGTTGCCTTGCCGGCCTGCATCAAAGTGACGGTAAAGGTGGTGATCTCGTGCTGAATAATATCGGTTTGTTCTTCGATACTTTTGACTTTACGATAAAATTTTTCGTGCCCTTTCAGATCACGCTGCAAAAAACTGCCGGCGTGGCGCAGTGCCTTATGAACCCGCCCCTGCATTTTTTTCAGTTCCTGAAACACCATTGAAATACCCAGAGCGACCGGCATTGATCCGGGCGTCCCGATATATTTGAAAGAGCCCTTGGGACCCCCTTCCTTTTCAGGAACCAGCCGGGTCACCAGTGCTGCCAGCGAACCGAGAAACGGCAGCACGATCAGGGTCGCGGTCACATTGAACATACTATGGGCAAAAGCAATGTGCGCCGCGATATAGGGACGGTCACCGGTCTCGGCAGCAAAATCGGCAACACCCGGCACAATACTTTCCACCAGGCTGACAAAGGGTGAAAAAATGATCACCAGCACGAATACACCCACGACATTAAACAGGCTGTGAGCCATGGCCGTGCGCCGTGCGGTCACTGTTCCACCAAGCGATGCCAGCTGAGCGGTAATAGTGGTGCCGATATTTTCCCCCATAACCAGGGCCACCGCCGTGTGAAACGGAATAGCGCCAGTTGCTGCCAGCGCAATGGTGATCCCAAGCATGGCGGAACTGCTTTGCACCACCATGGTCAACAGACAGCCGATCAGAACGCAGCCGAGGATGCTGACCAGGGACTGGGCATCAAGCAGTAACATCAGGTTCATGAACCGTTCGTCGCTGCGCAACGGTCTGAAAGCATCGCTCATGATTTCAAGACCGAAAAAAATCAGACCAAGAGCCACCAGCACCTTGGCACCGGCGGTAATACGATCATTCTTGGAAAACAGCATCGGGAATATCCCGAGACCCACCAGGAGCAGTCCGTATTTGCCGATTTTGATCGCCAGTATCCAGCCGGTGATGGTGGTCCCGATATTGGCGCCCAGGATAAAACCGATGGCCTGGGACAACTGCATCAACCCGGCATTGACCAGGCCGACAATCATGACTGTGGAAATTGTCGAAGACTGAACGAATGCCGTGACTGAGATACCGACCAGAACCGCCAGGAACCGGTTGCTGGTCAGGGAAGAAATGACTTTGCGGATTACACCACCGGACAAAAGCTGCAAACTGTCCGATAAAAATTTCATTCCGAGGATAAAAACACCCAAACCGCCGATGGCGGTGTAGGCCATTGTGAAGGGATCGATCATTTGCTTAGGGTCTCAGGCAAAGGGTTGTCTGTTGCTCTGCTGCGGGCATAGTTTATTGGTGGGCAATTTAAACCCCTTTTGGAGCGTAGTCAAGGTTAACGCTGCTGCCCCCCTGGCCGTCTGGATTCGGGCGTTATGGCGCCGCCGGAAGCTGGCCAATGGTCCTCTGGTGACTGTTGGCGGTTCCCCCGACGGGCAAGAAACATGTTATCGTGACGTCATTGCCCGTCTTGACCGGAGCCTGGTTGCAAATGCACCACAAAGAGTGGACACTTGAGGGGAATGATCCGTTGTTCGGAATTCTGTCACATGGAAAGGGGAAAACCTATGATCAAGCGTATTGCCGTACTGACCAGTGGTGGCGACTGTTCCGGCATGAATGCCGCGGTCAGGGCCGTGGTGCGGGCCGGGCTGGTGTCCGGACTGGAAGTGATCGGTATCAGGAAGGGGTACCAGGGGCTGATCGACCGTCTCTATGAAACCCTCACGACCCGTTCGGTCAGTGGCGTGCTGCAGCGCGGCGGGACCTTCCTGCAGAGCGCCCGCTGCAAGGAGATGCGTACCGAGGAAGGCTTGCGCCTGGCCTGCGACAACCTCAAGGGGCTCGGGGTCGATGGGCTGGTGGTCATCGGTGGTGATGGTTCTCTTGCCGGTGGCTACGCCATTCACCAGCAGGGGATACCGGTGGTTGGTATCCCTGCTTCGATCGACAATGACATTCCTTTCACCGATTTTTCTCTTGGGGTTGATACGGCCCTGAACAATATCGTGCGCGCGGTGGACAACCTGAAGGATACGGCGTCGTCGCACACGCGTGCCTTTGTCGTCGAAATTATGGGGCGCAATTGCGGTTATCTGACTGTTGTTGCCACTATTGCCACCGGCGCCGAGTTCAGCCTGATACCGGAAGAGCCCTATGACCTGGAACAGATCTGCCGGGATTTGCGGAAGCGCTACCAGGAAGGGCGTAACAACAGCATCATCATGGTCGCCGAAGGCGCCGGCAAGGCGGAAGATATCGCCGCACGGATCAAAGACCAGATCGGCTTCGAGACGCGGGTCATTGTTCTGGGGCACTACCAGCGTGGCGGATCGCCATCGGCCTTTGATCGGATGCTCGGTGCCCGCTTCGGACGGGCAGCAGTCGACGGGCTGATCCAGGGGAGGGGGGGGACGATGGTCGGCCTCAACGGCTCCTCTCTGTGCCTGACGAACCTTGCCAAGGTGACCACGGCAGGTATTCGGCCGATCAACCCGCGCTTTTCCTATCTCGCCAACAGCCTGCTCATTTAATCGCGATCGCAGGCTAAAAAGGCGGTGGCCAGCCAGAAATTGATCCCGGCTGGCCACCGCTGCATCATGCAGTGTCAGCAGCTGGATATTTTTCTGGCAAGCGGCATTTCTCCTGGACCGGGACTGTTCGCGGCGACGGACCCATGCTAAGATGACCGAAATAGTAAGGCTTGACTGGACATCATTTGCCGGAGGATGCAATGAACAGAATCATTATTTCTTTTTTGTTGCTATTGTTTGCCGTAACGGCACATAGCGCTGGCGATGCCGTCGAATATCGGGTCGGCACCGAGACCTTTGAAGGTTATTACATCAGTCCGGCGGATAAGGCTCCGCTGGTTCTGCTGATTCACGACTGGGATGGACTCGGAGACTACGAAGTGCGCCGGGCACAGATGCTCGCCGAACAGGGGTATGCCGTGTTTGCCGCGGATATGTTCGGCAAGGGGGTTCGACCGGCCGAAATGGCAGAACGGCAGCGCTTGACCGGTGCCCTCTATGCGGACCGTGAACGGATGCGACTGTTGTTGCGTGGCGCCCTTGACGCCGCTGCCGCCGCCGGCGCCGATCTTTCCCAAGCGGTTGCCATGGGCTACTGTTTTGGTGGCGCCGTGGTTCTCGAGCTGGCGCGCTCGGGCGCCGATCTGGCAGGCTTTGTGTCCTTTCACGGTGGCCTGACAACGCCGGAAGGACAGGACTACGCTGCAACGCAGGGCTCCATCCTGGTTCTTCATGGCAGTGCTGACACGGCGGTGTCGATGCAGGATTTCGCCACACTCGTCGAAGAACTCGAGGAGCACGGTGTGCCTCATGAAATGATCACCTACAGCGGTGCGCCCCATGCCTTCAGCGTGTTCGGCTCAGACCGCTATCGCAAGGACGCCGATGAGAAGTCCTGGCAGCGTTTTCTCGACTATCTCGCGCAGACGCTGCCCCGGCAACGCTGATCAACACCGACATTGCCTGCAAACACCTGGCTATCATTGTGCGGGCCGATCCCGAACCGACTAAAGGAGAATAACTAAAAATGCCCAGAACAAGAAGGATGACAGCTCTAACCATTGTGGTCCTGCTGCTCGCGCTCAGCGCCACTGCGGCCGAACTGCCGACCCACCCGGACCAGGTGGAAAGACTCAACGTGATGGAAGTGCAGCAACTGCAGTCACAGGAAACCGTCCTGTTTATCGATACGCGAACGCCGGGACAGTGGCAGGGGGCCACGAATAAAATCCCCGGTGCGATGCGGATAACCACCCAGGCGGAACTGGACAGGTTCAAGCAGGATGTCCCGCCCGGCACTGCGATCGTTACCTACTGTACCTGACCGAACGAGTCGTCCAGTGCCGGTCTGGCACTGATACTGATCAACAATGGTTATAGCCGCAGCAGCGCGCTGCTCGGGGGATTCCAGGCGTGGACCGCCGCCGGCCTGCCGGTAGAGAGAAAATAATCGGGCAGATGGCCTGACACAGGAGCAATACTGCAGAACGGGAACGGGGAGGGGGGTTCTCGCTTGTGCTGATCACAGAACCTGTTTGAGAAACAGCTTGGCGCGTTCTTCCTGCGGGTTGGTGAAAAAGTGTTCCGGGGTCCCTTCCTCCACCAGTTTCCCATGATCCATGAACAGCACCCGGTCCGCCACTTCCCGGGCAAAACCCATTTCGTGGGTGACCACAACCATGGTCATTCCTTCGCGTGCCAGCTGTTTCATCACTTCGAGAACTTCCCCAACCATTTCCGGGTCAAGGGCGCTGGTCGGTTCATCAAACAGCATCACCTTGGGGTCCATTGCCAGGGCCCTGGCAATGGCGACGCGCTGTTGCTGCCCGCCGGAGAGGCGGATCGGGTATTCCATCTCTTTTTCGCCGATACCCACCTTCTGCAGCAGGGCCCGCGCCTTTATTTCCGCCTCGGCGCGTTTTCTTTTGCGTACCACTGTCTGGGCCAGAACAAGGTTCTCCAGCACGGTCTTGTGCGGGAACAGGTTGAACTGCTGAAACACCATGCCGACTTCGCGGCGGATCTTGTTGAGATCGGTTTTGCGGTCAGCTAAATCCACACCATCGATATGAATATGCCCGGAGGTCAGCTCTTCCAGACCATTGAGGCAGCGCAGATAGGTCGATTTGCCTGAACCGGACGGGCCAATGACGACAACGACTTCACCCGCCTTGATATGTGTCGTGATCCCATCCACGGCATGGACGATCTGTCCGCGACCGATGAAGGTTTTTTTGAGATCGACTGTTTTAATCACTGACCGCGAGCCTCCGTTCCACCCAGGCAATCACCTGTGACAACACTGATGTGAGCAACAAGTAGAGAAATGCCACGACAAACCAGATTTCAAACGTGGCAAAGGTTGAGGTGATCACCTCGCGTCCGCTCTTGGTCAGGTCGGTGATGGCAATGACCGATACCAGTGAAGAATCCTTGATCAGGCTGATAAACTGGCCTGCCAGGGGGGGCAGGGTGCGTTTGAACGCCTGCGGCAGAATGATGTAGATCATCGCCTGGGGCGTATTCATTCCGAGGGAGCGGGCCGCTTCCATCTGGCCGCGCGGGATGGACTGGATCCCGGCGCGGATGATTTCGGCAACGTAGGCGCCGGCGAAAATCGCCAGGGCACCAATTCCCGCTGCGATCCGGTCGATATTCAGCACGGTCCCGAAGAAAAAATAGACAATAAAGATCTGGACCAGCAGTGGCGTGCCGCGGATAATTTCAACATAGAGCGTCGAGAGCTGCCGCAGGGTGGTGTTTTTCGCGATGCGACACAGACCCGTCAGCAGGCCGATGAACAGCCCGATGATGCTGGACACCGCAGAAATCCACAGGGTCACCCAGAGACCATGCAACAACGGACCGATCTGCCATTTGAAAATCGAGCCGACCTGGTCTCCGGCGAACAGGTCCTCGTCCTGGTAGACCCTCAAGGTGTCGCTCTCGACACGAAAGACCTCTTCTTCCCCAAAACGACTGAGAACCGTGACCGTGGTCATCTCACCGGCGGGCTCGATCTGTGTCACGCGGCCATCATCAACAACCCTTTTGACTGTTTCCTGATGATAGACAAAATACTGCGGGACCCGGTTCCAGCGCCAGGTGTAATTGACCTTGCTGGTCGCAACCCAGAGGCCGACACCGATGCTGATGAGGATCAGCAGGGTCAGCAGTTGCCAGGGCCAGTCTTTGCGCAAGCTCTTCACGTGCGTCGTCTACCTCTGTTGATATGAAAAAA
>JAWOIX010000135.1:0-24694 GCA_046484405.1 Pelovirga sp. | reverse complement strand
GCTGTGCCGGGTTTGGACACCAACCCATTGACAGGTTCTCATGACACGGATTGATCAACAGACGACGAGTGCTTTGCTGGATGAGGAGCAGATTGCCGCTTTCGCGAAGCATGCCGGCGAGATCGCGCATCCGCGGGAGATGATCATCGACATCCTGCGTGCGATTCAATCGCGCAATGGCTGGGTGCCCGATGCAGGGATTGAGCTGACCGCCGGGATCCTTGGGCTGACCCCCCTCGAAGTCGAAGAAATCGCGACCTTTTATGACAAGATTTTTCGCCGTCCGGTCGGACGTTTCGTCATTCATATCTGTGATTCTGTCTGCTGCTGGGTCCGTGGTGGCGAAGAGATTGCGGCCCACCTGCAGCGGACCCTGGGGATTGCCCTTGGCGAAACAACGGCCGACGGTCTTTTTACCCTGCTGCCTTCCTGCTGTCTGGGCTGCTGCGGGATAGCCCCGGCGGTCATGATTGAGCAGAGGTTCTACGGTCCGCTGACCCCGGAAAAAGCGGATGACTTGATCGCCGCACTGCGCCAGGAGATAAGTGCGTGAGCCAGACGCCGCAATTGCTGTTTAAAAACCGCCGCCCGGGCGAAACGGCCTTTATCGACAGGTTCCGTGCGACGGGGGGGTACGTGGCGCTGGAGACGGCGTTGCGCCAGATGTCGCCGCAACAGGTTCGTGACCTGGTCAAGGCCGCCGCCCTGCGCGGACGCGGTGGCGCAGGGTTCCCGACCGGCGTCAAGTGGGGGTTCTTCCCTGCCGATGCGCCCGGGGTCAAGTACCTTGTCTGCAACTGCGATGAGATGGAACCGGGGACCTACAAGGATGGCGTGCTGTTGCAGGCCGATCCGCACCAGCTGATCGAAGGGATGATTCTGTCGGCGTTCGCCCTGCAGACCCAGGTCGGCTATATCTTCATCCGCTATGCCTACGAGCGGCAGGCACAGCATCTGCGCCGCGCCATCGTCGAAGCCACCACCGCCGGCTACCTCGGCAGAAATATCCTCGGCAGTGGTTTTGATTTCGAGCTGCATGTTCATGGCAGCGCCGGCCGCTATATCCTCGGTGAGGAGACCGCGCTGCTCAACGGCCTTGAAGGGATCCGCCCCAATCCGCGGCTCAAGCCGCCGTTCCCGGCGACGCGCGGGCTTTTCGGTCGTCCGACGACGGTGAACAATGTCGAAACCCTGGCCAATATTCCCCATATCGTGCAGGGCGGGGCCCAGTGGTTCCGCGATCTTGCCCTGACTCCTGACGGGTCGGGAACCAAGCTGTTCGGCCTTTCCGGGCACCTCAACCGGACCGAATGTTTTGAATTGCCGGTCGGTATCCCGCTGCGCGAGGTGGTGGAACATTACGGCCAGGGGGTGTGGAAAAACAAGCAGTTCAAGTCCTGCCTGCCGGGCGGGGCTTCGACCCCTTTTCTGACCCGGGCCCACCTCGACGTCCCCCTCGATTTCGGCTCCCTGGAGAAGGTCGGCAGCCGTTTCGGTACCGCCGGAGTGACAGTCTTTGACGAAGACACCTGCATGGTGGCGGTGACACTGAACCTGATCCGCTTTTTCGCCCGGGAAAGCTGTGGCTGGTGCACCCCCTGCCGCGATGGTCTGACCATGGTGCAGTGGCTGCTCGAGATGATCGAAGGCGGCAAGGGGACCACAGACCACCTGGCGATGCTCAAGGACCAGCTGAAAAATATTTCCGGCAACAGTTTCTGCGCCCTGGCAGAAGGGGCGATGGGGCCGGTCGCGGGACTGCTCGCCCATTTCGAAGGGGAAATCGCCGATCATATCGACCAGGGGCGTTGCCCTTTTCAACAATAGACGACAACTATGCCAACATTGACCATCGACAATCAGACAATCACCGTACCCGACGGCAAAACGGTCCTTGAGGCTGCCGAAGCCCTGGGGATTGTTGTCCCCCACTTCTGTTACCACAAGGAGCTGGGCGCTGTCGGTGCCTGTCGCATGTGCGCGGTGACTGTTCACGAGGGAACCTTTCCCGGTCTGAAGATGTCCTGCCTGATCCCGGCGGAGGAGGGGATGGTCGTCACCACGACGGATGCCGCCTCGGTCGCCTTCCGTGACCGGGTCGGCGAGTGGCTGATGCTCAACCATCCCCACGACTGCCCGGTCTGTGATGAGGGCGGGGAGTGCCAGCTGCAGGAGATGACCATTTCCAGCGGCCATGGCATCCGGCGCTTTGGTGGCGACAAGCGCACCTATGCCAACCAGGACCTGGGACCCTTTATCGCGCAGGAAATGAACCGCTGCATCCAGTGCTACCGCTGTGCCCGGACCTATCAGGATTATTGCGGCGGCCGTGACTTCGGGGTGATGGGCTCGCGCAACCGGGTATTCTTCGGCCGTTTCAAAGACGGAATGCTGGAGAGTGACTTTTCCGGTAACCTCGTCGATGTCTGTCCGACCGGGGTGTTTACCGATCGCACCTTCCGCTTCAAATCGCGTTTCTGGGATCTGCAGGAGGCGCATTCGGTCTGCCCGCACTGTGCCGTCGGCTGTGCGACCGTCCCGGGCGGACGTCTGCGTGAGCTGCAGCGCGTGCGCAGTGGCGAAAACCCCCAGGTCAATGGGACGTTTCTGTGCGACCGCGGGCGCTTCGGCAGCAGCTTCGTCAACCATCCCGACCGGCCGCGTCAGGCCCGCAACGATCATCAGCCCCTGGCGACCGACGCGGCACTGCAGGGACTGGAGCAGGAGATCCGCACCCTGGTCCGGGCGTATGGTCCCGAGGCGGTGCTGCTGCTCGGCTCTGAACGCTCCGCGCTGGAGAGCAACTGGCTGCTGCAGCGTGTTGCTGCGCACCTGGGGTGCAGGGCGCCACTGCTGAGTGCCCATCGGGCGCGGCACCAGGCGGCGCAGTTCACGGCGTTTGATCTGTCCGCGCAACTTGCCAGCCTGGCGGACGTGCGCGACAGTGATCTGCTGCTTGTCCTGGGCGTTGATCCTCTCGCCGAGGCCCCGCTGCTGGCCCTGGCTCTGCGCCAGGCGGTGCGCAAGGGGGGGCAGGTGCTGCTGTATGACCCGCGCCCCGTGGAACTCCCCTGTGATTTCGACCATCAGCCGACGAGTCCGCTGGCTCTTCATGCGCTGCTCGCCGACAACGGGGTGGAGCACCGGCATCTGCAGGAACGGCTGCGTCAGGCCAGCCGGCCGGTGTTGATCGCCGGCGCCGATCTGCTCGGGGTTGCCGGGCTGCAGCAGCTGCAGCGCTGGGCCGCGGCGGCGTCGACGCCGGCGCGCCCGTGCCCGGTCTACCCGGTCCTGGGCGCGGCCAACAGTTTTGGCGCGGCCCTGCTCAGCCCGCCGCAGGAGGATGATCTGCTTGTGCGCCTGGAAACGGGCCGGGTCAAAATGCTGCTGTGTCTTGAAACGGACCCATTGCTCGAAGCGCCTGACGGGGAGCGCCTGGCGGCGGCCCTGTCGCAACTTGAGCGGCTCGTTGTCCTGGATTACCTGCCGACGCCCTTAAGCGTTCACGCCAACCTGTTCATTCCGACCTGTCCACCGGTTGAGAGCGCCGGAACCTTTATCAACACCGAGGGCCGGCTGCGGCGTTTTGACCGGGTTCTTGCGCCGGGCACGAGCCTGGCCCGGACCGGGAATGGTGACCATCCGCCGCGGGTTTTTTCGACCACGACGCCCGGCAGTGACCCGTTACCAGCCACTGTCCTGCTGCAGCGACTGCTCGGCGAAGATCTCTGCCTGTCCGGACTGCACCAGGCGCTGGCGACCGACCAGCCACGCCTGGCCGGGTTGCCGCACCTGGCTGCCGGGGAAACAGGGGAGCGGGTCAGTGCCGGTGTGCCGCGCCGCCGCGTCCCCGCGATGGTCCCGGAGCAGCCTGCCGGAACCCTGCAACTGGTGGTGGCGCCGGCCCGTTACGGCAGTGACCTGTTCAGCCGCCATGCCGGCGTGCTGGCCGCGCGGCGGCGGCCAGCGCAACTGCAGCTTCATCCGGAAGACCTGCGGCAGCACGGTCTGCGCGAGGGGGACCCGGTGGTTCTCGAGACCGACTTCGGCAGTTTCACCTTGCCTGTCGTCGCTCAGCCGCTGATGGCCGCCGGGTGCGCCCTGGTGGAAAACAGTGCCGCGATGCCGCAGCTGATTCCGGGCAGCGAACTGAGTTATTGCGTGATCAGCAGAGGAGGGGCAGATGACTGAAGCGCTGCTGGGCTTTGTCCTGATTCTCGTCAAGCTGATCCTGATCTTTGCGGTGATTCTGTCCATGGCGGCCTACCTGGTGCTGGCGGAGCGCAAAATTCTCGCCCGCATGCAGCTGCGCTACGGCCCCAACCGGGTTGGTCTGTTCGGCCTGATGCAGCCCCTCGCCGACGTCATCAAGCTGCTGACCAAGGAGGACTTCCTCCCTGCGCGGGCGGATAAGTGGCTGTTTCTGGTCGCTCCGGGGATTACCGCCGTCACCGCCCTGCTGGTTTTCGCCGTCGTCCCCTTCGGGCCGTCGCTGGAGCTGTTCGGCCGGACGGTGCCGCTGGTGGTGATCGATCTGAATATTGGGGTGCTCTATTTTCTCGGGGTCTCTTCCATGGCCGTTTACGGGGTCGTGCTCGGCGGCTGGGCCTCCAATTCGAAGTACTCCCTGCTCGGCAGTGTGCGCGGCCTGTCCCAGATGGTCAGTTACGAGCTCTCGCTTGGCCTGTCGCTGGTGCCGGTGGTGATGATGGCACGCTCCTTCTCCCTGACCGAGATCGTCATGGCCCAGGAGTCGCTGCCCTTTGTGCTCCTCAACCCGGTCGCCTTCGGGGTGTTCCTGATCTGTATCCTGGCCGAAAGCAATCGTATCCCCTTCGATCTTCCCGAAGCGGAGAATGAACTGGTCGGCGGTTTTCATACGGAGTACTCGGGGATGCGCTTCGGGCTCTTTTTTGTCGGCGAGTATATCAACCTGATCGTTCTTGGTTCGCTGACGACGGTCTTCTTCCTGGCCGGCTGGCATGGCCCCTGGCTGCCGCCGGTTGTCTGGTTCCTCATAAAAGTTCTGGCGGTCTGCGGGCTGTTCATCTGGATTCGCGCGAGTATGCCCAGGTTGCGCTACGATCAACTGATGAATCTGGGCTGGAAAGTTCTGCTGCCCCTGTCACTGCTCAATATCCTGGTGACCGGAGCAGCCTTGTTGGGGCTGGGTTCATGAGTATGCATCTGTTCAGAGATATCCGCGGCACCCTGCAACCGTTCTGGGTGACCCTGCGCAACCTGTTGCGCAAACCGGTGACGATCCAGTACCCGGAAGTCAAACAGCAGCTGCCGGCGCGCTATCGGGCGCGGCTGATTCTGACCCGTGACCCCGATGGTCAGGAGCGTTGCGTCGCCTGCCATCTCTGCAGTGCCGCCTGTCCGGTCGACTGTATCTCCATGCAGGCCACCGAAGGAGAGGATGGTCGCCGCTATGCCGCCTGGTTCCGGATCAATTTCACCCGCTGTATCTTCTGCGGGCTCTGTACCGAAGCCTGCCCGACCCTGGCGATTCAGGTGACCGCCGATTTTGAGCTGGCCGGACGCGAACCGTTGAAGCTTGTCTACGAAAAGGAAGACCTGTTGGTTGATCACTGTGGTCAGAACAACAGTTATAATTTTTACCGGCAGTCCGGTATCGGTGTCGCTGCACCCCGCGGCACCAACCCCGGGGAGTCGAAGCCGGTAGATGTCAGGGATCTGATGCCATGACCGCGACCTTGATTTTTTACCTGCTCGGTGCCGTGGCCCTGGTCGCAACGGTTCTCGCCATCGTCCAGCGCAATCCCGTCTACGCGGTGATTTACCTGGTCAAAAGCATTTTCGCCCTGGCATTGATTTTCTACCTGCTCGGCGCCCCCCTGGTCGCGGCGCTGCAGGTGATTGTCTACGCCGGTGCCATTATGGTGCTGTTCCTGTTCGTTATCATGATGCTGGAGGTGACCCCGATCAGCGGCCGTGCACAAAATGCTCCCGGCTGGTTGCACTGGGCGCCGGTCCTGCTCCTCACCCTGGTCCTGGCGGCGCTGACCCTGGTGCTGATCGGCCTCGACCCGGCCACTGCCAACGACCTGCCGCGCTGGCACGCATCCCCGCGTGATTTCGGCTACGCCCTGTTCAAGGAATATGCCCTGGCGGTGAAGATCATCTCCTTTCAGCTGTCCTTTGCTGCTGTCGGTGCCTTCCACATCGGTCTGACCGAGAGCAGACGGGCGCGGCAGGAGGAATTATCATGATGATTCCCCTGGCCCATGTGCTGATCCTGGCGACGCTGCTCTTTGTTCTCGGTCTCGGCTGTGTCCTGGTGCGCCGCAATCTGATCATGATTCTGATCGGCGTGGAAATCATGATCAATGCTGTCGGGCTGGTGTTGGTCGGGGCCTCGGCCTTCTGGCAACAGGTCGACGGACAGATCATGGTGCTGGTGCTGATGGCCATCACCGCCGCCGAAGTGGCCATTGCCCTGGCCATGGTGGTGTATCTGCAGCAGCGCAAAGGCAGTATTGACGTCGGTATCTTTGATGAGATGAGGGGCTGATGGCAACACTTCTGACTCTGGTATTGCTGCTGCCGCTGGCCGGCGGCGTGATCAACGCCTGCTTCGGCAATCGACTCCCCCGTCCGCTGCCGGTGTTCATCGCCAGTGGTGCGGTGATCGGCAGCTTTCTGGCGGCCCTGGGCAGTGTCAGTGCCGCGGCCGGTGACGGTTACCGGCTGACCCTTTTCACCTGGCTGCAAAGCGGCACCTTCCAGGCCGATCTCGGCCTGCTGTTTGACCCCCTCGCGGCAACCATGACGCTGATGGTGACCGGCGTGGCCAGCCTCATCCATGTCTATGCCGCCGGTTACATGGAGGAGGATCCCGATCAGACCCGCTTTTTTGCGCTGCTCAACCTGTTTGTCTTTGCCATGCTCGTTATCGTCCTGGCTGACAACCTGCTGCTGCTGTTCCTCGGCTGGGAAGGCGTTGGCTTCTGCTCCTACGGACTGATCGGTTTCTGGTACCGTAAAACTGAAAACGCCGCCGCCGGGCAGAAGGCCTTTATTGTCACCCGGATCGGGGACCTGTTCTTCACCCTGGCGCTGCTCTGGCTGTTTGTGCTCTTTGGTACCGTCGGCATTGAGGCGATCAACGGCCGGGCAACGGAGCTTGGTTCCACGACCCTGACCCTGGTTTCCCTGCTGCTGCTCCTTGGCGCCTGCGGTAAAAGCGCGCAGTTGCCGCTGATGACCTGGCTGCCCGATGCCATGGCCGGCCCGACCCCGGTATCGGCACTGATTCATGCCGCGACCATGGTGACCGCCGGCGTCTACCTGCTCTGCCGGCTGTTTCCGCTGGTCTCCCTGTCACCCCTGGCGATGGCGGCCATTGCCCTGGTCGGCCTGCTTACGGCGCTCTATGCCGCCACCTGTGCGCTGGCCCAGCATGAAATCAAGCGCGTTCTGGCCTACTCGACGATGAGCCAGGTCGGTTACATGTTCCTGGCGGTTGGTCTCGGGAGTGTCTCTGCCGCCATGTTTCACCTGGTGACCCACGCATTTTTCAAGGCGCTGCTGTTCATGACGGCGGGCTGCCTGATCAATCTGGCCGGCCACGAAAACGATATCCGCCGCATGGGGGGCATGCGCCAGCGTTCCCCGCTGGTCTTCTGGCTGTTTATCGCCGGGCTCCTCTGCCTCGCCGGAGCGCCCTTGACCAGCGGATTTTTCTCCAAGGACCTGATCCTTGCCAGCGCCTTTGCCCAGGGAGATCTGTTCCACCAGCTGCTCTACGGCGCCGGGGTTCTGACCGCAGGGTTGACCTCCTTCTACTGCTTCCGCCTTGCCTACCTGGTGTTTGGCGGTGATTTCCGCGGTGACGAGCTCCCGCATGCACCCCACCCGTTGATGCTGTGGCCGTTGCTGCCCCTGGCTGTCCTGGCGCTGGTGGCGGGGCTGTTGAACCTCCCCCACCTGTTTGCCGGCGGTTCGTGGCTGTCAGGCTGGCTCGGGCGGCAGGAGGATATCCTGCATCTGTCCCTGGCGAGCGAATACCTGCTGGTCGGAACCGCCAGCGGTGTTTTTGTGCTCGGCTGGCTGCTTGCCTGGCTGCGCTATCGCCGTTATGTTGTCCGCGAGCCGTCCGGGGTCAGACAGTTTCTTCTTGCCGGCTGGGCCTTTGATCATCTTTTCGAGCGACTGCTGGTGCGGCCGTTCAAGAAAATCGGGCGCTTCTGTTCTGCCGGGATTGAAGACGGCCTGATCGAAGGCGTCCTGAACGGATCTGTCCGCACCGCGGTCAGCTGGGGTGACATGTTGCGCGGATTGGCCAATGGCAAGGTCAGCAGTTATCTCCAGGGACTGGTCTGGGGCCTGCTGCTTATCGTTGGCTGGTTTCTGCTGCGGGCGGTGGTCTAGCTGTCTGCCGCGGCGTGACCAGATGATCCGTGTGGCCCGCTGCAGGGTTGTAAGATAAGAAAGCCGTTGCCATTTAACGTCGAATTGTACGCTGCAGAGTACCGCTTCCGGGCGGCAACTCGGGAAAGCCGAAGATGACAGGAATGATGTCGCCAGATTTTCCTCTATTGACTGTGCTGCTGTGGCTGCCCCTGGCCGGCGCGTTGCTCTGCCTGCTGCTCGGTTCCACGGCCCCTGCCGTGCCGCGCCTGGTGGCCCTGGCGACGGCGACCGGTGTCTTTGTCCTCAGCCTGCTGCTCGCCCTGACACATGACCGGTCGGCCGGCTGGATGCTGTTCGAGGATTATTCCTGGATAGAGAGCTTTGGGATCCGCTACACCTTGGGCCTTGACGGGATCTCACTGCTGCTGGTTCTGCTGACGGCCTTCCTGCAAATCATTGCCGTGCTGGTCTCCTGGCACCAGAACAAGGCCCCCGCCGTTTTCTTTGCCCTGCTTCTGGTGCTCGAGATGGCGGTTATCGGTGTTCTGCTGGCCCTTGACCTGATTCTTTTCTACCTGTTCTGGGAACTGATGCTGATCCCGATGTTTTTCCTGATCGGTATCTGGGGATATCAGCGCCGTTTCCATGCCGCGGTGAAATTTTTCCTCTTTACCCTGGTCGGCAGCCTCTGTCTGCTCCTCGCGGTGATTGCCCTGCATCTGCTGCATGGCGAACAGACCGGGACCTACACCTTTGCTCTCGAGGCCCTCAAGCAGACCCGCCTCAGTCCTGCCCAGGAGATGCTCTTCTTCCTCTGCTTCATGGCCGCTTTTGTCGTCAAGGTCCCGCTCTTTCCTTTTCACAGCTGGTTGCCCGATGCCCACGCCGAGGGCCCGGCAGCGGGATCCGTCGACCTGGCCGGCCTGCTCCTGAAAACCGGCGTCTACGGGATGATCCGTTTTGCTTTTCCCCTGTTTCCGGTTGCCGCCGCCAAGGCGCTGCCGGTTCTGGCGGCACTGGCGCTGATTGGCCTGTTCTATGCTGCCTGGGTCGCCTACGGGCAACTGGATATCAAACGTATCGTGGCCTACTCTTCCATTTCCCACCTGGGTTTTGTCATCCTCGGCCTGGCCGCGTGGAACCAGATTGCCTGGGAGGGGAGCCTGTTGCTGATGATCAATCACGCGCTCACCACCGGCGGGATGTTTGCGGTGATCGGGATGATTCAGCAACGCACCGGTACGCGCAACCTCGACGAACTCGGCGGTTTGTGGAAAAGCCAGCCAAACATGTCGGCATTTTTTCTGCTGTTCAGCATGGCGTCCCTCGGGCTGCCGGGCCTGGCCAACTTCGCCGGTGAAATCCTGATCCTCGTCGGCGTCTTTACGGTCAGACCGCTGTGGGGTGCGGTCGCGGTTGTCGGGGTGTTGTTTTCCGCCATCTACATCCTGCGCCTGGTACAGGGGACCCTCTGGGGTGCCAGCTGTGAACCCTTTGACCGGGGGGACCTGGTCCAGCGCGAATGGACCATTCTCATCCCTCTGGCATTGCTGGTGGTGCTGCTTGGCTGCTACCCGCAACCGGTCCTGGAATTGCTGCGCGAGCCGGTCAGTCTTTTGCTCAGTTCGGGAGGTCGGCCATGAGTCTGGCGGCGTTACAGTCCCTCTTGCCGCAGATCCTGCTGGCGCTCGGCTCAACCACCATTCTCCTCGGTGGGGCCTGGGTGCGCAACCGCCGGCTGTGGTTGCTCTGCGGCGCCCTGGTTGCCGTTTTGGCCGCGCTGACGGCCGGTCTGCTGGAACCCGCCGAAGCCGAGATCATGGGGATGTACTCAGGGTCCCTCTACGCCCGTTTCTGCACAGTGGTCTGGTCCCTGACGGTCGCGGCAACCCTGCTGATGTCCCTGCGCTATGCCGATCTTTATCGTTTCGGTGGTGGCGAGTACGCCTCCCTGCTCCTGTTTGCTGCTGCAGGCATGAGCCTGCTGTCTGCGGCCATCTCTTTTGTCGGTCTGTTCCTTGGCCTGGAAGTCCTCACCCTCGCCCTCTATATCCTGATCGCGTTCCGCTATGCCGACAATCGCGGGGCGGAAGCGGGCATGAAGTATCTGATCTTCGGTGCCGTCGCGACCGCATTTTTGGCGTTTGCCATCGCCCTGATCTATACCGCCAGCGGCACCTTCAACCTGCAGGATGCTGCCCTTGGATTGCAACACGAGGGGGGAATGCGGCCCCTGGGGCTGGCCGGCTGGGCGTTGTTGCTGGTGGCGGTCGGTTTCAAGATTTCCCTGGTACCTTTCCATCTCTGGACGCCGGACGTCTATCAGGGTGCTCCCGCACCGGTCAGCGGCCTGCTCGCCACCGCGGCCAAGGGAGCTGTTCTGGCCGCCTTTCTGCCGCTGCTGACCATGACCGGCGCAGGCGGAGCTGCCATCCATAATATTCTCTGGCTGCTGGCGGTGATCACCATGCTGGTAGGCTCTTTTGCCGCTCTGCCGCAAACCAACCTCAAACGGATGCTGGCCTATTCCTCCGTCGTCCACATGGGCTATCTGCTGATTGCCCTGCTCGTCGGTGGTGACGATGGCGGGCGGGTGCTGCTCTTTTACCTGGTGGTTTATACACTGGCGACCTTCGGCGCTTTTGGCATCATCACCAGTTTCGCCACAACGACGGGCGAGCTGCAGGATTACAGCGACCTGCGTGGCCTCGGTGCGGTCCATCCGCGCCGTGCCGCGCTGCTTGCGGTCATGCTCTTTTCCCTTGCCGGCATTCCCCCGCTGGCCGGATTTTTTGCCAAGTTCGGACTGTTTCAGGCCGCCTTTCGCGGCGGCTATGCGGAGCTGGCGGTCATTGGCGTCGTTGCATCGGTGATCTCCGTCTATTACTACCTGCGGCCGGTGATTGTGCTCTTTACCCCGGAACCGGGGGTCCAGCGGCAGGACGCTGCCAGCTGGCCGGAAGCGGCGCTGCTGGTGGCCTGTGCCTGCGCCATTGTGCTGCTCGGGCTCTATCCTGCGCCACTCTTGTCCCTGGTCGCCCAGGTATTGCCTTGACACAAACTGTCCCGGCGCGCCGCTGGCGCGGCCGGGCAATCCGCAGGAGCGCACATGACGATTGATGAAAAAGTCGCACGTTTTCTCGAATCGAAGGCCTTTGCCGTTGCCGGAGCATCGGCCAATCCGGCCAAATTCGGTAACAAGATTATGCAGTGCTACCTCGACAAGGGGTACCGGGTGATTCCTCTTCACCCTCTGGAACAACAGATTGCCGGTGTCGACTGTCTGAAGTCCGTGGCGGACCTGCCTGCGGAGGTTGGCAGCCTGTCGATCGTGACGCCACCGGCGATTACCGAGAAAATCGTCAAGGAGGCGGTGCGCAAGGGGATCCGTAACATCTGGATGCAGCCCGGAGCGCAGAGTCCTGCCGCCGTGCAATATTGTGAGGAACAGGGAATCAACCTGATTGCTGACGGAACCTGTGTGCTTGTGCGCCTGGGCTGTCACCATTGACCTGGTGACAGGTCCTTGTGCGGAACAGGTATGCCTGTGCGAATAGCGATCGGGGAGGGTGCGGCAGCGGATGCGTTTTTCTGCCACGCTGCTGCAGGATCCGGGTTGACGGGCACATTGTCGTCCTGTCTCCGGTGGGGAATCGCCCCGGCACTCCCAGGACAAGATGCGGCCCATGACTATGTTCAGAAACTTTGAAGCGATCGTCAAGAATATGGGAGATCTGCCGCCATCTCCCATTGTTGCCAGCAAATTGCTCGAACTGCTGCGTAAGCCTGATCTGAAAATCAAGGAACTCGCCAACGCAGTGTCACTGGACCCGGTGATTTCCGCCCGGCTGCTGAAAATGGCCAATTCGGTCATTTACCAGCAGGTCAAACAGGTCAGTTCCGTTGACCGCGCCCTGATCGTCGTCGGGGAAGAGGTGCTGGCCAACCTCGCCCTTGAGTACAGCCTGCGCAGCACCCAGCGGACCCATGGTGTGCTGGAGCGAAAATTGTGGGAAAACTCCATTGGTTGCGCGGTTGCCAGCCGGCTGATTGCGGAACGTCTCACCCGTCTTGACAAGAACGAGGCGTACCTGGCGGGCCTGCAGCGCCATATCGGCAAGGTGGTGATGATCAATCGCAACAAACCCCTCTACCGTGAGGTGATGCGCATCGTTGAGGCTGGCGAAGGGGATCTGCGTGATGTGGAACGGGGCCTGTTTGCCTATTCCCATGAACTGGTGGGCGCGGCCCTGCTCGACTTCTGGAATTATCCCAGGAGAATCGTCGATGCCACCCTGTATCACCATGATTATGAACGCTTGCGAAAGAACAGCCCGGAAACATTCACCCTCTGCGCGGTCGTCTGCCTGGCCAGTGATTTCTGCCGCTTTTTTGGCATTGGCCACGCGCAAAAAGAGGACCTCGATCTGGCCTTGAGCCGCGGTGCAATGGATCTCGAAGCCAACCCGATGATCATTGACGAGCTCAGAGACAGGTTCCATCCGGAATTTCTAAAAGAACGCAATCTGTTTCTTTCCTGATTGTTTCCCGGTGCCTGCAGCGACGCCGCTGGATGCCCCCCGGCGCCCGACGCAGGGGCAGACATCCCTCTCGCAGAGGCCCCTGTTGCCGTGGTCGGCAAGGAGATATGCATGGCTAAAAAGATCTTTATCGCGGCGACAGGTCAGAACTGCGGCAAAACGACAACCAGTCTGTCCCTGCTGCACAAGGCGCGCCGGAAGTATGCCAGGATCGGCTTCATCAAGCCGTTCGGGCCCAAGCGTACTGATTATCACGGACGCAGCGTCGATGTCGATGCCGCCCTGATCGCCCAGGTCTATGACATGGAAGGGCGTCTCGATCTGATGTCGCCCGTTGTCATTGATGCGCGTACGACCCGCGATTTTCTTGATGGAGATGCTGACAGTGGTCCCCTGCTGGAGCGCATTACCACGGCAGTGCGGCAACTTGAGCAGGAGTGCGATTTTCTCATCATCGAGGGTGCCGGACATAGTGGGGTCGGCTCCGTGATGGGGCTCAACAATGCCCTGCTCGCCCGTCATCTTGATGCCCCGGTCCTGATCGTCGCGGGAGCCGGCATCGGTCAGGTGATTGATGATTTGCATCTCAACCTCGCCCTGTTTCGTGAGGTCGGTGCCGATGTCAGGGTGATTCTGTCCAACAAGCTGATCAAGAGCAAGCGTGACGCCACCCTGCACTATCTGCAACGGGCGTTCATGAAAACCGCGATCAAGGTGGTCGGTGGATTCAACTATTCTCCCGTTCTCGCCAACCCGACGTTGAAGTATCTGTCCGGTCTGCTGCATCTCGAACTCAAAGCATCACCGGAACAGGTCAGCCGCATTGTTCATCATGTTCAGCTCGGGGCCGCATCGACCCAGCGGGTTGTCGACCTGTTGCGCGATTCGACATTGATCATTCTGACCAGTAGTCGTGACGAGGTGCTGGTGATGCTCTCGACCCTCTATCATCTGGAAGAGTTCCGCTCCAAGCTGGCGGGCATGGTGATCGTCGGTGTCGCGCCGGTGGCCGACATTGTCCAGCGGGTTATTGATGATGCCGGCATACCCTACATGCGCTGCGTGAATTCAACGGTGGCGGAGATCTATACGAAGATTCAGGCGGACGTGGCGAAGATCGGCGTCGATGATCTGGAGAAGATCCAGCTGATTCACCAGCTGGCTGAAACGGAGCTCGACTTTGAGCTGATTGACAGCCTGTTTTAAGCACAGGCATGGCGCCGCCGGCGTAGCGGGCGGCACGAGGAAACGAAGATCATGGGATTATTCAACGCATTGTTCGGCAGCAAGGTCAGTCTGGCCGCGCTGCAGCGCGCCGTCGAGCAGAAACGCTTCGCTGATGCGCGGTATCTTGCCGCCGAGCTGAAGACCGGGAGTTTGAGTGCCGAAGAGCGGGACAAGGTGGCCAGTCTTGACGCCGCCGCCGGCGACGGTATTGCCGGTCTCAATCTGATCGAGGCCAGGGCCAAGCAGGGAAGTGGCGACCAGGCCGGCGCGCAACAGCATTTTGACCTGGCCCTTGAACATGCCTGCAGTGCTGCGCTGCGCGAAGAGATTGAGCTGTCACTGCGCGGCGCACGCGCCGAGGTCGTGGCCGCGGACACCCGCTCGTCTGCCAGCCTGCAGCGGGAAACCAAGGTGACCGCCGCACCGGGTACTGTCGATGCAGCGATCCAGCTGGAGCTGATTCTGACCTCTTACCCCGAACCTCTGCGGCAGCGCTACGCGCAGAAAAGTCCGTCCTTCATAGAGGCTTTCCTGCTTGCCCATGACGGCCAGGACGCCCGGGCCCTGCCGTTGTTTGAACAGCTGGAGGCCGCAGAGCAGGACGATCTCTACTGGTTTGAACTGGGCGCGCTGCTGGCCCGCGGTGGGCGTCTGGATGATGCCAGGACCGCCCTGGAAACATCGTTGCAGCACAACCCGCAACTGTCCCTGGCCCTGGAAGCGCTGGTCGAGGTGCTGCTGGCATTACAGCTGCCGGCAGAGGCTCTTGCCCTGGTTACCGGCAGGCTGGAGCAGGGGGATGATGTGCCCCTCGGTCATGCCCTGGCGGCAACCATTCACGCCCGGCGGCAGCACTGGCCGGAGGCCGTGCAGCAGGTGGAGCAGGCGCTGGCGGCGGGGTACGACAACAATGCCTTTGTGCCCCTGGCAGCAGCGGTTTTCGAGCATGCCGGGCGACTGGATGATGCGGAAGCCGTCCTGAAAAAACTTTCCAGGGGTGGTTGCAAGGGGGGTCCCAACCTGCTGCTGGCCGAGTTTTATCTGCGCCACGGACAGAACCTGGAAAAGGCTTTCAGCGCTTTTAACACCGCCGTCAGGCAGGAACCTGACAACCCGCGCTGGAAACTGCGGCTGGCCCAGGTGTGCCTGCTGCGGCAGTGGCATGCGGATGCGGTGGCCCTGTTGAACCAGATCGTCGATGATCCGGCGCTGTCTCCCGAGTTGCAGCGGCAGGCCGTCGACCTCCTCGCCGGGCAGAGAGGCGGACGTGGCGACGCCTGAAGAGGTCAAGGAGTGGCTGGCCGGTCACCGGATCGAGGTGCTCGACTTTACTGAACGGACGGCAACCGCCACGACGGCCGCCGCAGCGGTCGGTTGCAGTGTCGCGGAAATTGCCAAAACCGTTGTTTTCATCGTCGGGGAAACGCCCGTTGCCGTCGTCACCTGTGGCGATCAGAAGGTCAACAGTTCCCGTCTCAAGCAATTCTTCGGCCTGTCGGGAAAAGTGAAACTGCCGGGCCCGGGGCAGGTCGAGGCGCTCACCGGCTATGCCCCTGGCGGTGTCTGCCCGTTTCTGCTGCCGGCAGAGTTGCCCCTGGTCCTTGATCAGTCCCTGCGCCGTTATCAACGGGTTTACGCTGCCGCCGGTAATGACCGTTCTGCCGTGCCGGTGACATTGTCCCAGCTCGAAGAGCTTACCGGGGCGCCGACTGCTGACCTCTGCTCTGCGTAAGAGCAGATGAATAGTGAACAAGAGCGCTTTTCATAAGGAGGTTTCATGCTTGATCTGTTACGTGCGCGGCGCAGTGTTCGCAAATTCACCGCGCAGCCGGTTGCTGCCGAACATCTGGACCTTCTGCGTGAGGCATTGCTGCGCGCGCCGACGTCAAGAAACCTGCAGCCCTGTCACTTTGTCCTGGTTGACGACAGGGATCTGCTTGAACAGCTGGCGACAGCCAAACCCCACGGCACCTCCTTCTTTTCCTCCGCCCCCCTGGCGGTGGTGATTGCCGCCGACCCGACCCTGTCCGATGTCTGGATCGAGGACTGTAGCGTGGCGGCGACAATCGTCCAGCTGGTCGCAGAAGATCTGGGCCTGAAAAGTTGCTGGGGACAGCTGCGCCGGCGCCAGCACGATGAGAGTCTCAGCGCCGGTGACTATGTCCGCGCGCTGGTCGGCCTGCCGGAGGGGCTCGAGGTGCCGATGGTCATTGCCATTGGTTATCCGGCTGAATCGAAGAGCGGTCATCCGTATGCTTCCCTGCTGCATGACAGGGTGGCGCATAACCGGCCATAACCCGTTGCACATAGGCGGATGTTGCCTCGCAGGGCACGCTGCCGGATATTTTTCCCCCGTCATGGGTTGATTTTCATCCCTGAAGATGCCACCCTTGGGTGTGGATGGGGTGCATGGTCGGCTGTGCATCTCAAATTGCGACTACTCAACAACAGGAGATGACATGACAGCAGTAGCAACAGGGAGCAAGATCAAAGTTCACTATACCGGCACCTTTGATGATGGAGTGGTGTTTGACAGTTCGCGTCAAGCCGAGCCCTTCGAATTCGAAGTCGGTTCCGGGCAGGTGATCCCTGGCTTTGACAATGCGGTCATCGGGATGAAGGCCGGTGAGAGCAGACAGGTTCGCCTGGAAGAGGAAGAGGCCTATGGCCCCTATAATGAAGAAATGGTCTTCGATGCGGATCCCAGCCAGTTCGAAGCGGGGCTGACGCCAGAGGTCGGCCAGCAGTTCCAGACCCAGATGGAGGATGGAACCCCGTTGTTGCTCAGGGTAAAAGCCATCAGCGATGGCAAGATTACCCTTGATGCCAATCATCCGATGGCAGGAAAAGCGCTGAATTTCGATCTCGAAATCGTTGAGGTCGGTGAATAAGCCGTAACTCTCTTAACGGGTCAGGCCGGTCTGCAGCCAGGTTGATCCGCAGCACAGCGACAAGCACCCGCTAGAGATCCGTCTCTGCCGGGTGCTTGCTTCTTTCGGGGCTGATTGTCCTGGTCAGAAAGCTGGCGCATTTCTCTGTGCCAGCCACCAGGCTCCAGCCACCAGCAGGAGGCAGAGCAGGCCCAGCAGCCGGTTGATCCCTGCGGACACCTGCAGGTCGGCGGGTCCTTTCTGCGCCAGGCAGGCCAGCCCGGCTCCGGATAAAAACCCCAGCAGATGGGCGCCGATATCGGTGTTTTCGCCACCGCTGCCGAGCATGGCGAGGAGCCCCAGCGCGGCGGCCAGCGGCACCGGCCAGCGGCGCCAGAGACTGTGGCGGTAACGCAGCATGTTGTAGGTGGCGAGCAGGCCCAGGGCGCCAAAAATCGCTGTGGAAGAGCCGATGGAGCGATGATCGGGGGATTGGAGGAAGGCATTGAGGGCGTTTCCCATAATGCCGCTGCTGATGACCAGGGCAAAGGCAAGGCCGGCGCCGAACATGCGCCCGAGGCGCAGCATCAGCAGCCCGCCGATGGCGATATTGCCAAGCAGGTGGGTGATCCCGGAATGCAGGGTCAGGGCGGTGACCAGGCGCCACCATTGGCCGTCCAGAATGCTCCCGGCGTGGGCGCTGCCACGACCGAGCCAGTCGATGTCCGCCGAGCCGAACAGCACGAGGCTGTGGCTGGCGACGTTGTGAAAAATGACCAGCAGGGCGAGCACCCAGAGGGTTGCGATGCTCGACGGGTGGACGGGGGACTCCGCCGGGGGCGGGGGCGGCCAGTTGCGGTTTTCCTCTTCATAACGGAGCAGCTCTGCCAGCGCCTCCTGGTAGACCGCTGCCGGCACCATGAGGTGCTTGTGCGCCGCGTCCTGCTCGATCCGGCAGGGGATCTGCCGTGCCTGCAGCACCAGCTGCCAGCTCCGCAGCTGGCGGCGGCTTAAGGGGCGATGGGTGAGGCCTTCCTTGAGTTCGGCAGGCACCGCGATCCACGCGCACTGTTCGATGTCGGTCGGGGGATGTTTCACCATGGTTTATCATGACAGAACCGGGTGGCCCGGGGCGACCCTTTTCTTGATCTTCAGGTGCTGGAGGCAGATTGTTGACAGTCAGGGAACTGGCAGACCGGCTTGCCCTTTGGCCCCGGATCGTTGCCGCAGTGGAGCGGTGTTGTGACAGCGCCGCGGACAATCATGTGCTGGATCGCCTGGGGCGGATTCCGGTTCATGGCAGCCGTGCGACCAGCCGCCTTGGCTGTTATGTCTTTCAGGGCAGCAACCCGGTCTGCATTCGCCTGCAGTTCGCCCAGGAAGCGGCGCAGCTGGCAGAGACGTTTCTGCATGAGGTCGCCCATGCCTGTGAGCATCTGGGCGAGCCCCGCGCGGGGCGGCGCCTGGCTCACGGCCAGCGCTGGCAGCGCTGGGCTCTGGCCCTGGGAATTCCTCCCGTCAGCCGTGGCGTCAGTGCGACCCTGGCGGCCCTGCATCACCGGCGGCGCAAGCTGGTCGCCATCTGTCAGCGCTGCAATACTCCGATCTACCGGGTCAGACGGCTCAATCGCAGCACCCAGTACATTCATCCCGCCTGCGGCGGCCCGCTTGTCGCGGTACCGGATGTCGCTGACCCACAAGACTGACCGGCCGCCATCCGGATAGTGCCGGGCCTCCCCCCGCCCTTATCCATGCCGGTGCTCGAACAGGGTCAGGGCCCGCCCCGCGTATGCAGGTGTCGGGGTTCAGGGATAAAGCCGCGCAAGAAACTCCGCGACACAGGCAGGCTTGTCGGAGTCCTCGATATCGACAGTGATCAGATAGGATACTTCCACACCATTCTTCACTTCCCGGGCCGCCTGGAGCGTCGTTCGCGCCCGGATCCGGGCTCCGGCTTTTACCGGCGCCGGGAACCGCACCCGGTCAAGTCCATAGTTCACCCGATATGACATCCCCGGATAATTGCGACTGAAAAAATCCGGGTGATTGCTTTCGGTCAGCAAGGGCAGCAGGGAAAGCGTCAGGTAGCCGTGAGCAACAGTCGTACCATAGGGGGATTCAGCTGCGGCACGCTGGGGATCAATGTGGATCCATTGCTGATCCCCGGTGACTTCGGCGAACCGGTCGATCCTCTCCTGGTCAATGCACAGCCAGGGGCCGACATGGGTCTCGGTGCCGAGCTGTGAGGCGATGCCATTGAGAAACTGCGCGATGGTCCGGGACTGGTCCATGGTGAACGCTCCTTGCACAGGGGAAACGGGGGGCGTCAGTTGCCGTCAGGCTGCTCTTTTCCTGCCTCCGGCGGGTCCGCAGCAAGCAGACGACCGAGCTTTTCGCGCTTCTTCCGGATGGCCTGTTCCACCTCGGCACGACCAAACATCCAGCTCAGTTGCCCGAGCATCAGGGAGAGATCGGCGAGTTCGTCGATCACCGCCTGACGATCAACCTTGCCACGCTTGTAATGCTTGAGCGCGGCAATCAGTTCGGCACATTCCTCGATGGCCTGGTCATACTGGGCTTCTTCCCCCCAACGTGCGAGGGCGGCGCGATAGGTTTCTTCCATCGGCTCCTGGTCCTTGTAGCGGCATAACGATAATGGCAGATGAAGGGACGGATGCGGCATTCTAGCATGGTTGGCGGGTGCTGCTTAAGACCGTATTGCCGCGGCCGGGGAAAAAGAGGATTTGCCGCTGTGCCGGCCGTTTGGTGAACAGCTGAGATTAGCGCCGTTCGCCGCAGGAAGGGAGGGCGCTAGAGCGTGTCAGGGCGTTCCTTCTGGAGAAACAGGGCGAGTTTTTCCTCCACCAGGGTCAGATGGGTCAGCATCTTTTCGCGCGCCTTTTCCGGATCGTGCGCTTCGATGGCTTCGAGGATTTCCCGGTGGTGGTTGAGCAGCAACTTGATGTAGCCTTCCTTGCTGTAAAATTCGCCCAGGGCGACCATGATGGTGGTTTGAAAGAGATTCTGAATGGTGTTAAGCACATGCACCTGCAGCGTGTTATGGGTCGCTGCCGTGATCGTCAGGTGGAACTGGAAGTCGATCTCCGGATCCCAGCCGCCACTGTCTGCCTGCTCTTCCATCACCGTGTAAAGCTCACGCAGACGGTCCAGTTCCGGCTTTTCCGCACGTTTGGCGGCCAGGTAGGCAGACCAGCTTTCCAGTCCGATGCGGACTTCGGTCAGGGCGTGGAGCATGCGCGGATCGCGGCGTTCGACCATGTTGGCGAGGGGGTCGGCCATGGTGACATCGGCAAGGGAGCGGACGTAAGTCCCTCCCCCCTGGCGTGATTCCAGAAATCCCATGGCCTCAAGAACCATGATCGCCTCGCGCACCGATGGGCGGCTGACGCCGAGGAAGGTGGCCAGCTCCCGTTCAGAGGGGATACGCTGTCCGGGTCCCAGGTCACCACGGGAGATCAATTCCTTGATCTGGTCGACAATTTCTTCGGACAGCTTTTTCGGGCGAATGGGCTTGAATACGGTGGCCATATTTATCTCCGATTTATTTGGTATGACCTTTTATCATAACGAATAAATAAACACAAGATAGAGATGCGGCCGTTGCCCGGCAAACCGCTTTTATTGCTCAACAATTAAAGATGTTGTACCGGGGATGAGTCGGATTTTTGTCTGGGCGGCGGCGGGGGACTAAGGGCGCCCTTTCTGGGTGCGCTTGTAACGCGTGAACCATTCCTGGAAATCCTTTTCCTCGTTTTCCATTTCAAAGGCGTTGACCAGGCCACGTGCCAGGGATACGGCCACGGCACGATTGCGCAGGTTAAAGGAATCACCGAACTTTTCACTGTGAAACTGTTCCTGGTCGAGCCCCAGCTTGTTGTACAGGGAGTTGAGCCGGCTTTGAATGCCGCGCCGCGACAGGTAGCGCCGCTGGGCGATCAGGTTGTCGGTCAGGCCAAGAGAAATGTCGAGAAGAGCCTCATATTCGATGTCTGACAGGGCGGTCAGGCTGTGCCCGGCACGACCCTGGACTTTGCGCACCTCCGGCGCAATCCAGCACTGCTCCTCCACCAGAACGGTACGGATCGCTGAACTGATCTGTTCCCTGGTGGCCGATTTAAGGACGTAGCCGTAGACCGTTTCCGGGGGCACGATTTTGACCAGGGTGCGCACGTACATTTCGTCTTTGAACTGACTCCAGAAAACGATCCGGGCCCGGGGCTGTTTGCTCCAGAGCTGCCGGGCGAATTCAATACCGTTCATCTCGGGCATCTGGATGTCACTGATGACCAGGGCCTGGGGACGCGTGGCACCAATTTCCAGCGCGGCGAGGCCGGTGGGAGCCCGGGTGACAGTCACCTTTTCCTGCCACTGGCTGAGCAGCTGCTCAAGGAATTCGTAATCCTTCGGATTGTCTTCGGCAATCAGAATATCCAGGCTCGACATCGATGACTCCATCAGGTCAGGTTGGCGGTGTTCAGGGTTAACTCAAAACGTGTGCCGGTGGAGAAACGCGACGGTTTCCAGCAGACCTCCGCAGCGATGGCCCGGGCCCGTTCGCGAATATTGTTCAGTCCCCGGCCAGCGTCGCGCTCGACGCTTTCCACAATTCCCCGGCCATTGTCCTCGACGGAGAACACCAGGGTGTTTTCACGCAGTTCGAGGTTCACCTCGTAGCGGCTGGCGGCGGCATGCTTGTGGACATTCTGGATCGCTTCGATGGCGATGCGGTAGATGGCCAGCTGGACAACGCGATTGAGGCGCAGCTCATTGACGCGCGGATCAACGTAGAGATGGCAGGCGGGGAGGTTGTCGGGATTGTGTTGATCCAGGTGTGCCTCGATCGCCGCTCCGAGTCCGAGGATGTCAAGGGTCTGTGGATGCAGGTTGTTCATAATGTCGCGCAGGTTGGCGATGGCCTTGTTCAGATCGCGCTCCAGAGTGGCGATCCGGGTGGTGGCTTCGTCATCGTTGCTGATGGACGAGAGCTGTTGCAGGCCGCGCAGGATGCCGGAGAGATCGGAAAGGGACTGATCATGAAGGTCCATGGCAATCCGGCGCCGCTCTTCTTCGGCCCCTTCGAGAAGTTTTTCGGTGCCGACGACCTGGATCAGTTGTTTGGCCATCCGGTTGATCGCCCGGGCCAGGATGTCCATCTCGTCGCGGATCCGATCCGGTGCCGGCGGCAGGTCAAGGGTGCCGTCGGCGATCCGCGCGGCGCTGGTCGAAAGCATCTGGATGCGGCCGAGGATGCGGCGGCTGAAGTAGATGGCGATGACCAGCCCGGTGAGAATGGCGAAAACGAGGACGGAAATCGAGACCAGAACAGTGCGCTCAACCAGTCGACTGACATCCTGATCATGCATCAGGCGTAACCGGTTTCTCTGTGCCTGGGTCAGGTTGGACAGGCCCGAAAGTTCTCCACGGAACTGGGCGAACAGCTCGGCCGTGGCTTCCGGTTCAGGCCCGGCGGCCGGGTTGATCGCCCGCGCGAGTTCGGCGAGCTGTTCGACCTGCCCTGAGCCCTTCAGGGCCCCGAAGGGTTCAATCCGGTCAATGGCGGAGAGCAGACGCTCGTACAGATCGACAACCAGGGCCATGTCCTCCGGCGGGGCCATGCCGGTATGCTGCATGACGCGCAACAGGACATGCAGGCGCCGCGCCGCCATGTCCGCTTCGGCCAGGGCAATAAAGGTGGTTTCCGCGGCCCTGACGTCGCGCCGCTTGGCGCTCAGATCCCGGTAGGTGTAGTGCATGAACCCGAGCAGCAGCAGCAGCAGCAGCAGAATTGTCGCCGGCGCCAGAAGTATCTGTTGTTTGACCGTTATTCGCATGCACGGACTCTAGCACGGCGGTCGGGCTCTGGCACTGTGCGGATACGCACACAGCTCATTTTTTCAGCCCCAGATGACGAAAAGCCGTATCCGCCAGATCGACCATCCCCTCGACGGTTTTGCGGTAGAGGCGGCGGATCGGCACATCATTGACGTGCAGTTGATCAGCTCGTTTCTGCAGGCGGATTCTGTCCCCCGGGCCGAGTAGCTGGAGCTCCGCCGCTGCCTGCGGGTCGACGCCGATGAGGAAGCGGTAGGTGGTTCCATGGTAGCGGGCGCTGAACAGCAGCAGGGTGCGTTGTGCCAGGCCGGTGCGGAAGTCGTGACGGGAGGTTTTGGCCAGCAGGCGGCCATGACAGCGTTGTTGCTCACCGAGGAGGGAGTCCAGGGTGACTTGCTGTGGCTTTAACTGTCCCAAAGGAATGGCTCTGGCTGGACGATAGGGCCGTGGATCACGTCTGGTATGACTTTTGGTGGTTTCGAGGAGGACCACGACGTTGTTGTTGATCGGCCCGCCGATCGAGTGCGACAGGGCAGCCTCGAATCTGCCGCTGGTGAGGAACTGGTGATTTTCGACGATCTGCACCATGCCCGTGGCGCCGAGGGGATGGCCGCGTCCCTTGAGTCCCCCGGTCAGGTTGGTGGCAAAAAGCCCTTCGGGTCCGGTCAGGCTGTCATCGAGCAACCCCTCCAGCAGTCGTTCCCGCGGCACCAGTCCCAGATCGACCAGGTTGATCGGGCCGAAGCCGTTGAAGGGATCATGCATATTGACATGGATCCTGCCGGAGAGTTCAGCCAGGCTCTGCAGCCCCGCTTTGCCCAGAGCCTGGGCGAGGGCGATCCGGGTGGCCGGAAAGCTGGTCAGGGTGAGGCGATCGGCAATGGTGGGGATGTCGGTTCCTGATCCAACACTGCTGACGCGTACCGCTGCCGGGGCGGCCGAGAGCAGGCAGGCGGCGATACCGTCTGACATCGGGCAGAAATCGTAATAACGCAAGGGGTCGTAGTAGAGGCCGTTCCTTCCCTTGTCCATGTCAGCGTAGTAGGTCTCTACCGGAATCCGGTAGCCGAGGTGGGCATTGGGGTTCTCTGCCGCATAGTTGTGGGCGCGCTCGGTCAGGCGGGCGGAAAATTCTGTCCAGTCACTTTCACTCAGCCCGAACTCATCCATCAGCCCGCGGGCAACCAGGGCGCCGCAGGCGGGCATGGTGAGACCGTATTCGGCTTCCTCGCGGTCAATGACGCCGGCGACGATCCGGGTGGCGGCCGCTGTCGTCGCATCGCTCATTTTCTGGATACCGATGGCCAGAACCAGGTCATGCTGTCCCGAGGCCACTTCGAGATAGGCTGCTTCGAAGGCACTGGCACCCGATGATGAGGCGGTATCAACCAGGAGGGATTTGGCCCCGCTGATGCCCAGGCGACCGCTGACCTTGGCGGCGACATTGTCGATCCCGGAAAAAGCGAAAGGGTTCTGACTGCCAACGACAACGCAGCCGATATCCTGCGGGTCGGCAGGGGCGTTGTGGAGCAGCCCCTGCAGGGCATCTACCAGTTCAAAAAAACTCAAGGCGGGGCGCTGGCTGCCGTTGTATTTGCCGACGGGCAGCATGAAAGAATCGGTCAGATAGACTGGTCGGGGGACAAAGGACATCGATTGAACCCTCCTGCAGGGGCACATCACTATGGCGCATCAGTATAGCAGGAATGGCGCGGCGATGTGTTCGTGGAGGGTGTTTTTTCGGTCAATGGCGCGGGGGGCATAAAAAAACCCCGAAGACCTGGAGGGGGGGTAGGTCTTCGGGGTCGGGGCCTCCGAAGAGAC
>JAWOIX010000156.1:0-3146 GCA_046484405.1 Pelovirga sp. | reverse complement strand
GCGGTTTCACAGCGGACTACTCCTGCAGGCGGCGTATTCTGCTTCTGATCTTCGACCAGAGGGAGCCTGCTTGATAGCGTCCTTTTTCCAGGTGGCGGATCTGATAAACCCCGTCGAGATCGATGGGGGTGCCGGCTGTTCCGACGAGCCAGCGAAATGCCCTGTCTTCATAACACTTGGACCAGTGCTCCGCCGGGGTCTGGTAAAGAGACAGACCATCGCAGTAGCCGATAGCACGGGCCACGTCGCCATGAATGATCTGGTATGCGCCTTTGGCGCGATCGCGGGTGTGCCGGCTGAAATCCCTGGTATCGATATCCACCAGTTGCAGTTGCCGGCCCTGTTGGAGCAGCGGACAGGAACTTGCCAGCATGTCCGTTGTGCACTCCTGCCTGGGGAAAAGCAGGCTTTCCCTGCGCCCGCGCAGCTGTTCCGCCAGGGAATCGAGGCACCCCTGATGAAACACAATGTCGCAATCGGTCATCCAGATCCAATCGGCCTGCGTTGCCAGCGCCGCCCGGTTACGTCCGATGCCGCGGCGGAAGAGCAGGCTTTTCGGCAGGGGCTGCCAGTTCCAGCGGACATTGGCGACCTTGTGCCGCTCGATGAAGTCGAGCAAGTCGGCTGTTCCCTTGTCCTCCGGTGCATAAAAAACCGTCACAACGACGGTTAATCTGGACGGCGGGTAGTTGATGAATGAGCTCAACTGGTAAGCCAGCATGTGGGAATACTGCCAGCAGTGTGTAACGATCTCTACAACGGGAAAATCAGCCGTCGCTTTTCTTTGCTCAGGCGTCGGGATCTCTTCGCGAAACCATGAGGGGGGTGCCCAGCCGCAGGCAGCGGCGCGGAAAAAAAGGCCTAAAAGTCCGTCATACCAGCGTGGCGGATAGGTTCTGGGATTTGTCATTTGTGTCAGGTTTCCCCGTCCATCTGTTTGGCAGAGTCACAGCGGAGTTTGTCGTGTTCTGGTGGTTCGGGCCGTTACGCCCCGTTCGCAGAAGGCAGTTGCAGGATGTTGTCATCTTCTGTGTATCTCACCCCGGTGGCTCTGTCAATTTCAAAAATCATTACAACCGCCCTTGTGGCAAGGCGGTTCATCGGGATTTGCCGGGGTCATTGTCGCCCAGGTTCAGGCGCTTTCATGGCGCATTTTTATTTGACACGGCCGCTGTGCAGGTGATAGGCGTACATGGTAAACAGCCGTCAACAGGACAGTGCTGACAACCCCTCTCGCGTGAAACGACACGACCATGCGATTTTCCCGCGCCCTTTCACCACGACCTCCGCAGCCGCTGCGGGTTGAACATATCAGTGATCTGATTCTCGACAGCACCGCCGGCAGTGCTGTTGTGGACGGCAAACCGGTCAGTGCGAAACTCGGTCGCTGGATGTTTTATCTGCCCGCGTTGCAGTTAAAACTGTTCCACGCGGCTGACGGTCACATCGACTGTACCAGTTCTTCACGCCCGGCGCATAACGAGCTGCAGCACGGAGATCGTCCGGTCGGGCGTTACCAGATGAAGGATTGGCGTAACGCCTTGGAAACGCCGACCAGCAGAAGGCTGGCGGAAATCTGGCTGGTCAGTGTCAGATTGTGGCAGGCCGGCATCGGGCCGCAGCCACTGGGCGTCTGTTTTGTCAAGGACTTTGTCCGCGACGGCTGTTCCCTGGGTCCGACCTGTGGTCTGATTACCGAGAATGTTTATACCCTGCCGCGGAAACTCAAATGTACCCTTGAACAGATCCATCATGCCGGGGTCGTGCCGGACCGGATTCTGAGCTGTGTCAGGCAGCAGCTCAGAGGCTATGTCGTCGACCTCTGCTCGGTGGTCGGCTGTGTGCCCGTCGGCGCAGAGGCTGAGGTCAATCTTCTGGATGAACTGTTTCGTTGTCCCACCTCTGAACCGGTGTTACGATTGGCGCTGGAAGAGACTTTCGCGGTGGGAAGGCAAGTTACTTGACGTACTGGCAGGTTCTGGTGGATTCAGCACCGCAGGCCATCCCTGAACAGCGACAGGGCAGGTAAGGTACGGTCTGCTCGGAATAAACGGGACGGATAATATCAGGGTCAAAACGACTTTTTTTATCATAAGGCAGCTTCTTCAAGCCTTGCGCGTGTTCTCGCCAGGTGTTTCGTTCCGTTCAATCCGTGGTTGCAAAAGACTTCGATCACTTCCCTTTTTGCAAGGAAAGTACGCGGGGATGCAGGATAAATTCGAAGAGCAGACATTGGTATCGGGCAACCACCATATCCTTTATGATCCGCAACTGGTCACTGCGCCATTGGCAGACCTGTTCAACCCGGCGGCCCTCACAGCTGAAGGGTCACTCACCGGACATGCCGCCGGCCGCGGGGAGGCCTATTTCCTCCGTCGGGGGAACGCGCAATGGGTTTTGCGGCACTACCGCCGCGGCGGACTGGTGGGGCGTTTCTGCCGTGACACGTTTCTTGGCTGGCGGGTGAGTGCCAGCCGCTCCTGGAGGGAATGGCGACTGCTCGCACGGTTGACACAGCTGGGCCTGCCCGTTCCGCGACCCGTCGCCGCCTGTGCAACAATGGGGTTTGGTCATTACCGTGCCGACCTGATCACTGAACGCATTGTGAATGCAACGACCCTCGCTGATCAGCTTGTGGAAAAAGATCTGCCTGCAGAACAGTGGGCCGCGATTGGCCGATGTCTGAAAAGATTTCACGCCTGTGGTGTTTTTCACGCCGACCTCAATGCCCGAAATATTCTCCTTGACGATCAGAATCGCACATTCCTTATCGACTTCGACCGCTGCGAGATCAGAGCGACGGGGCCCTGGCAACTGCGCAATCTGCAGCGTTTGCGGCGCTCCCTGATAAAAATCGGGCACGGGACGACCCCTTGGCATTTTCATGACGGCAACTGGGACGCCCTTCTGTCCGGCTACCGCTCCGCTTAACGAAAATCTTTTGCCGTCGCAGCAGGCTGGCCGTCAGCGGTTGCACCTGTTCCGCTGACCAGCGGATATCCAGCCTCCCTGGTCGCGGCAGGTAAATTTTTACTTTTCATTTTCATGCCACCACGCTAATATCACCAACGTTGCGGAGGGGGCCTTCCTGTGACGATCTGTCTGATTCCAAATTACATCATTGATAACAGGAGTGGGGAACATGA
>JAWOIX010000111.1:0-4166 GCA_046484405.1 Pelovirga sp. | reverse complement strand
CCCTTTTATCCTGCTCGCTGCTGTCGTCATCTCCTCGTATTTTGTTGTACGCGGTCTGCTGCTGCCGCCATTGAGGCGGTTTGCCGAAGGCAGTCTGATCACCTGGGATGACAAGCTGTTCCAGCATCAGGCCGTTCAGCGTGCCGTGCATCTGGTTCCGGCGGTGTTCTTCGCCTTCGGGTTGCCCCTGGTGATGGACCGGGAAAACCAGCTGTTTCTGCTCCTCCAGCGGATCAACAATGTCTATTTCATCATTGTTGGTTTCTGGGTCTTTGTTGCCCTTCTCAACGTTGCCGCCGACCATTACCAGAGTCACCCGAAGCGTCAGCATATGCCCATCGGCGGCCTTGTCCAGGCGATCAAGCTGGTCGCCTTTCTGTTCTGTTTCATCCTGACCCTCTCGCAACTCGCTGGCCGCAGCCCGGTCTATTTCCTTTCCGGACTGGGTGCCATCACCGCTATTCTGTTGCTGATTTTCAAGGACTCGATCCTGGGGCTGGTGGCGGGAGTACAAATCACCACCATGGACCTGGTGCGCAAGGGTGACTGGATCGAGATGCCCAAGCATGGCGCCGATGGCGATGTCATTGATGTCTCGCTGACAACAGTGCGGGTGCAGAACTGGGATATGACCATCTCGACCATTCCGGCTTACGAACTGGTCTCTGCCTCGTTTAAAAACTGGCGCGGCATGAGTGAGAGTGGCGGCCGGCGGATCAAGCGGGCGATCCCCATTGATGTCAATACCATCCGCTTTATCGATCCGGCACTGCTGACCCGCTTGAAGGAGATTCGCCTGTTGCGCCCCTATCTTGACGACAAGGTGCGCGAGGTTGAGGAGCATAACCGGGCGCAGATTTCACCGGAAGAACTCAAGGTGCTTGCCAATGGTCGCCGGCTGTCGAACATCGGCACCTTCCGTGCTTACTGCATCGCCTATCTGCGCAACCACCCTGCGATTCACCAGGACATGACCTTCCTGGTCCGCCAGCTTGCCCCCACCACCGAGGGGTTGCCGCTGGAAATTTACGTTTTTTCCAAGGATACCCGCTGGTCGTTTTACGAAGCGATCCAGGCGGACATTTTTGACCATCTCTTCGCCGTTCTGCCGGAGTTCGAGCTGCGGGCATTCCAGGTGCCTTCCGGACTTGACATGCGCCGCATCGGCAGCGCGGCCAAAAACGCGACGGCAGCGGCAGCGCAGCAGCAGAAAGACAGCTCGTCGTCACAGTGACGGTTGCTGGAGCGGAACACCTGCGTATCAGCTGGCGATGGCAGCAGGGGCAGCGAGGGGAAAAATTTTCCGCAGCTGCTTTTCGCGGTAGTCAAAAATATCGGTCAGCATCCGCTGGACCCGCAGCTGGTGAACAATCTTTCCCAGCGGGCCGAAGGGCAGGCGGTAATTGACCCGGTCAATCATGCAGGTGCGGGTCGCCGACAGCGGGGTTACTTCGTGGTAATGATACCAGAGGCGATAGGGACCGAGGCGCTGTTCATCAACGAAAGAGACCCCCTCGTTGATGTGCTTGATTTCCGTCAGCCAGCGATGGATGCCGAAGGGAGGGATGCTGATCCGGTAGTCAATCAGCAGACCGTTATACATCCGCTCGGGGATCTCGGAGGCAATGCGGAAATCGAGTTCAGGCGGGGTCAGCAGGTTGAGATTTTCCGGTGTGGCGATAAAAGCCCAGAGTTGTTCCGTGTCGACATCAAGGATAATCTTGCGTTCTAGCAGGTGCATGGCGGCTTTTCCTGTGGTTTGTTAGCAGGCGGATCCGTTGTTCCGCTGCGTGTGTTTAGTGGCGACGGGATCGCGTTGTGGTAACCTGATACCCGCAGCGAACATATCTTTTCAGGAGATCGGCAGATGACCGCTCAACAGATCTGGCATGATCTGGAGGCGCTGCGTCAGCAGACGCCACTGGTGCATAATATCACCAATTTTGTTGTTATGAACAATACCGCCAACGCTCTTTTGTCTCTCGGAGCATCGCCGGTGATGGCGCATGCCCCGGAAGAGGTCGAAGAGATGGTCGCCATTGCCGATGCCTTGGTGATCAATATCGGCACCCTGAGCAGGAACTGGGTCAGCGCGATGGAGCTGGCGATGATGGCCGCGGCCACAAAGGGGATTCCGATTGTTTTTGATCCGGTCGGAGTCGGCGCAACAGCCTTTCGCCGGTCGACCTGTCAGCGTCTCCTGGAGGGCGCTGTTCCGGCTGTCATCCGTGGCAACGCTTCGGAAATCATGGCACTGGTGGATGTCGCCAGCAGAACCAGAGGGGTCGACAGTCTCGCGTCGGCTCAGGATGCCCAGACGGCAGCTGTGGCCCTGGCCCGGCGTTATGCCTGCGTCGTGGTCGTCAGCGGCGCCGTTGATCTGATTACCGACGGGACGCAGCTGGTGCACCTCGCCAACGGTCATCCGCTGATGCCGCGAGTGACCGGCCTCGGCTGTACTGCGAGTGCTCTGGTCGGGGCCTTTGCCGCGGTGCGGGGGGACGCGTTGGCAGCGGCAACCGCGGCCATGGCGGTCATGGGAATCTGTGGAGAACTGGCCGCCGAGCGCGCCGCCGGTCCCGGCAGCCTGCAGATGCATTTGCTTGATCATCTCTACCGCCTCGATCTAGAGCAGCTTTCCGGCCGGCTGCGGTTGACCAGCGGATGAACGGTCCTGGCCACGGTCTGCATCTGGTGACCGACCGCGAACTGACCCGCGGCCGGACCCTGACGGAGATTGTTGCGCAGGCCGCTGCCGGTGGTGTGACGGCAGTGCAGCTGCGCGAAAAGACATGCTCGACCCGTGAATTCATTGAGCTGGGACGCGCTCTGTCCCCGATCCTGCAGCGTGCCCGTATTCCGCTGATCATCAATGATCGGGTTGATGTCGCCCTGGCGCTGCAGGCTGACGGCGTGCATCTTGGCCAGTCCGACATGCCCTACCCGGAGGCCCGGCGGTTGCTTGGTGCGCGGGCTATCATCGGTTTGTCGGTGGAGTCGCTTGCTGATGCCGCGGCAGCGGAAATCTTTGATGTTGATTACCTTGGCATCAGCCCGATCTTTGCGACGCCGACCAAGGCAGAGCTGATCCGTCCCCTCGGTCTGCCCGGCATCCGCAACATCCGCGCCGTATCCCGGCATGCGCTGGTGGCGATTGGCGGCATTAATGCTGCCAATGCCGCTGCGGTCATGGCCGCCGGTGCTGACGGGATAGCCGTAGTCTCGGCCATCTGTGCGGCAGCCGATCCGTTTCAGGCAGCAGCCCTGCTGTGCTGCCGGATCCACAGGAAAGATCCGGGCGTATTGCTGGAAACACCGTAAATAACACCGGAATGCTGCTTTTTCCCCTTGTCTTTCACCTCCGCGACATTCTTTCCAACTCCTTGTAATGACAATAAAATAACCCGACATCGAGGGAGAAGCACCGCGATGTCGGGTGTTACGCAGAGTTTTTTTGATTATAACTTGACGGTATGAACGCGGGTTTTTCCCGGGACCACAATCCCTGACTTCGGAGGCCGTCATGAAAAAAACTCTGGTACTTTGTCTGACCGTCTGTCTGTTTCTGGTCGTTCCGGCGCTGGTCACTGCCGGGGGGGCCGGCGGCTCCCACGGGAAGGGCTGGTCGGGTAAAGGATGGGGTGCGGCGGGTCATCAGGCACAACATCGTTCTGCACATCATCATTATGCTGCATCCTGGCACCGGGGGGGGACCTATCCGCCGCATCAGCATCAGCGTCGGAGCTACAGCGACAAGCGCAAGCAAGAGCGTCACGTTCCTGCCAGGTATCGTCCGTCGGTTTATCGGAGCGGGATCGTCTTGGTCGAACCGCGGATTGTCGTGCGCATCAGCCTGTAACCTTCCGGTTTCTTTGTCTGCGTCAAGAAACCGTTTAAAGAGGGCCGGCGGGTGACCGGCGGCCCTCACCGGCCACAGCGGTGCGCATCTGGCGCTCCGGTTAATTGCGGCCGGCTTCGACGCGATTCATCAGGGCGAGAAGCAGACCTAGGGTAATAAAGGCTCCGGGTGGAAGAATCATCAGCAGAACCGGCTGATACTCTGCGCCGAACAGGGTGAAGCCGAGGATCGCACCGGCACCGAACACTTCACGGATTCCCCCGAGGATGAACAATACCAGGGTGAATCCGGCGCCCATCCCCAGGCC
>JAWOIX010000073.1:0-12719 GCA_046484405.1 Pelovirga sp. | reverse complement strand
TTTTTAATCAGATAGGGTCTGCCGAATTTGGCCGCTTTGCCCATCACCCCCTGGCCGAGGAGAATCGGCCGCTTGACCGCCTCTTCACTGTAGCCGTAGCTGGCAACCGCTGCGAGGGTGCCGTTGTCGCCGTCAAGGAGGCGGATGATGGCGTTGTCAAAGGTGAAAACGTCTCTGGCGATCTCGAGAATACGCTGCAGCAATGGATCAATATCGGTGATGCTGGCGAGCTCTTTGCCGATATCGAGCAAGGCTCTGAAGAGTAACTGGTTCTGATCTGACATGGGGGAATCTCCCTTGTGGTGCCGTGCCCGGCAGATGATTGACGCCTTTGTCGCAAAAGGAATAAGCACGGATGATGCCAAAAGGGTGACACGCAGAAGGAGTCCGGGGGAAGCGCTTAAAGCCCGTTGCGCTTATCCTGGCGATGAGCAGGGCCCCCGTCGGTGTGTCCCAACGGGTGTTAGATGGTCGATGCTGTTGTCGGGGCGCATTGCCTGCGCCCGGTTGTGGACTGTCGGGTTGCCGTCAACCCCTGTAAGTGCGTCCCCGGGTTCTGTGTAGCAAGACCATGACGCCAGGGATGAGCGCAGGCGCGCCGGTGTTAATGGCTGTTGCGGGGTTTTTGCACTGGGCGCAGGATTGTTCCGTGAGCAGGTGTCAGATGGTCTTCAGATCATCCAGGGTCAGAATCGATTCGATATCCTGCCGCTGGGATTTGTTGATGATCACCGCGCTGCCGACCAGTTCGGCGCGGGCCTGGCGGATGATCTCGCTGAGGGTTTTAAAAGTGCTGCCTTTGGCAAAAAAATCATCGACAAAAAGGATTTTGTCCCCTGGCAGCAGAACCTCGTGGGAAATATACAGGGTTGTCCCTTCCTGCTTGGTGAAGGAATAACTGCTTGCGGCATAGAACTTTTTCATCGTAATCGGCCGTTTTTTCTTGGCATAGATGAAGGGGATGTTCATGTCCGTGGCAACCGCCTGCGCAAGGATGATACCGCTGCTCTCGGCCGTGAGGATCTTGGTGATGCCGCGATTGGTAAAGCGCGCGGCGATGTCAGCACCGATCTGGCGGATCAGCTGCGGATCGACCATGTGGTTGAGAAAGGTATCAACCTTGATCACCTCTCCCTGGATACTTCCTTCCCGGCGAATGCGTTCAAGCAGGATCTGTGCGACGGTCATTTGCGGTCCTCCCGATCATAGGGCAGACCAAGGCCCTGTGGCTGCTGGCTGGCCCCTTTTTTGAGGCGCATGGTGGAAACGACAAGAACCAGAATGGTGAAGACGTAGGGGAGCATCTGCAGAATGTGCGTACTGATGTCCGTGCCGACGGCCTGAAAACGGAGCTGCATGGCGGTAATGCCGCCGAAAAGATAGGCGCCGAGCATCGCCCGCGGGCTCGACCAGCCGGAAAAAATCACCAGGGCAACGGCAATCCAGCCGCGTCCCGCCGACATGTTTTCAATCCACATCGGGGTCATGGCCAGGCTCAGGTAAGCACCGCCGATGCCGACCAGCCCGGCACCGGTGGTCACTGCGAAAAAACGGTAAAGGCTGACCGACAGCCCGCAGGTATCGGCCGCGGCAGGATTTTCGCCGACGGTGCGAACACCGAGCCCGATGCGGGTACGATAAAGAAAAAACCAGAGCAGAAAAACCAGCAGAAAACTGGTGTAGATGAGCAGGTCCTGTTGAAACAGGGCCCGGCCGACGACGGGCAGCTGTGATAATCCGGGAATAGCGACCCGATTCAAGCCGCCAATAGTCTGACCGACCATGTCGCGGCCGAACATCGCCGTGATACCGATGCCGAACATGGTCAGGGCCAGCCCGCTGACAATCTGGTTGCCACGCAGCTGCACGGTGATCAGGGCATGGATGCTGCCGGCCAGGAAGGCGGCGGCAAAGGCGCAGAGGACGCCGACCAGCGCAGACCCGCTGTAAAAGGTGCCGGCAAAACCAGCCAGGGCACCAATCAGCATTAATCCCTCGATGCCCAGGTTGATGATGCCGGCCCGTTCATTGAGAATCGCTCCCAGCGTGGCGAAGAGGATCGGGGTGCCGGCGCGGACCGTTGCGTCGAGAAGGATTTCAACCATGGGCACCCCTCCTGATCAGTTTCAAGCGATAGACAATAAAAAAATCCGAACCGAGCAGGAAGAACAGGATCAGCCCCTGGAAAGCATAGACAAAGGCGATAGGCAACTGCCATAGCATCTGCAGGCTGTCACCGCCGACCAGGAGGATCCCCATCAGCAGGGAGACAATGATCACCCCGATGGCGCTGCGTCGGGCCAGCCAGGCGATGATGATGGCGGTATAGCCGTAACCGGGGGAGAGCCCGTGCTGGAGGCGGTACTGGAGCCCGGCGACTTCGCTGAAGCCGGCGACCCCGGCAATGGCGCCGCTGATGAACAGGACCGCAAAGATCGTCGTTCCGGTGCGCATGCCGGCGTAGCGGGCCGCCAGCGGGTTGCTGCCGATGACCTTGATCTGGTAGCCCCAGATGGTGCGCTCCATGAACAGGTAGAAGAGCAGGGCAAAGAACAGGGCGAGGAGAAAACCGCTGTGCAGGCGCGAGTCAAAATAGCTGGCAAAGCGGGCGGCGTCACTGAACTGGGCGGTGAGGGGGAAGTTGAAACCCTGGGGATCGCGCCACGGGCCGTAGACCAGGTAGTCGACAAAGAGGATGGCGATGTAGTTCATCAGCAGGGTCACGATAACTTCGTTGACTTCCCAGCGGGCGCGCAGAACACCGGCGACACCGGCCCAGAGACCGCCACAGATAAAGGCGGCGCAGAACATCGCGAGCATGAGCAGCAGGTGATTTTCCAGCCCGGAAAACAGGGCGACCCAGGTGGCGCCCATGGCCCCCATATAGATCTGCCCTTCGGCACCGATGTTCCAGATCTGCATGCGAAAGGCGAGGCTGACGCCAAGACCGGCAAAGATCAGCGGCGTGGCTTTGACCAGCGTCTCCGATATGCCGTAGACGGAACCGGCCGCTTCGTAGAGGATTTCCGCGTAGGCGGAAAGGGGGTTGATGCCGGCAGTGAGGAGCAGAACGCCGGCACAGACCAGGGCAACGGCGATGGATATCACCGGCGCACAGAAGCGCAGCAGCGGGGAGGAGATGTCGCGACGTTCGATGACCAGCTTCATGGTGCAGGTGTCCGTTGTTCGCCGCTCATCATCAGGCCGATCTCTTCGCGGCTGGTGCGACGGGGATCGGCGTAACCGATCAGCCGGCCACGAAACATCACGGCGATGCGGTCGCTGAGTTTGAGCAGCTCATCGAGATCTTCGGCGATGAGGATGGTGCTCATGCCGCGGCTGGCGCCGTCGACAATCACCTTGTGAATGTATTCGGCGCTGCCGATGTCGAGACCCCGGGTCGGGTAGAGGGCGACGAGAACCTTGGGACTCTCGGACAGTTCCCGGGCGATGATGACTTTCTGGATGTTGCCGCCCGACAGGTAGCGGACCGGTGAGCCGTCGGGGCCGGCTTTAATGGCGAAACGGGAGACCTTCTCCGCAGCGTTGCGGCGGATTGCTGTTTTGTTCTGGAAGATGCCGTGCCGAAAAAAGCGGTTTTTGAAGCTCTTCATGATCAGGTTGTCGGCCACGGTCAGGTCGGGGGCGATGCCGATGCTCTTGCGATCTTCGGGGATGTGGGCAATCCCGGAGATGTAGGAAGACCGGGCATTGCTGTGGGTCAGATCCTGGTCGCCGGCGAGGATCTGTCCCTTGCTGGCACTGCGCAGGCCGGTCAGTGCCTCCGCCAGGGCTTTTTGCCCGTTCCCTGCAATGCCGGCGATGCCGAGGACTTCCCCCTCCTTGAGTTGCAGGCTGAAGTTGTCCAGGTCGGCCAGACCGCGGTCGTTGCGCACCGACAGGTTTCTGATATCGAGAACGATGTGATCCGACATCTGCAGGTTTTTCTGCCATTCGGGGATGCGGTCCTGGCCGATCATCAGCCGTGCGAGGGTTTCACGATCGAACTCACCTCGCTTGAGGGTTGCGATACTGCGGCCTTTTTTCAGCACCGTGACCCGATCGGAGATCTCCATCACCTCGCGCATTTTGTGAGAAATGAAGATAATGCTTTTCCCCTGTTCCTGCAGCTGGCGCAGGACCCGGAAGAGGCGGTCGGTTTCCTGGGGAGTCAGAACCGCCGTCGGTTCGTCGAGAATCAGCAGCTGGCAATCGCGCAGCAGGAGTTTGATCAGTTCGATCCATTGCTGGGCGCCGATGGAGAGGCGCCAGACGCTGGCGTCCAGATCGAGATCGAGGGCAAAGCTGTCGATCAGCTTCTGGATTTTCTGACGGTAATGGGTGCGGTTGTAGACCAGCGGCACACCGGCGAGGGCGAGCATGATGTTTTCAAAGACGCTGTGGGCCGGCACCAGCATGAAATGCTGGTGAACCATGCCGATACCCCGCGCCAGCGAGTCGCGCGGGCTGGTAAAATGGACCGCTTTGCCGGCGACGCGCAGCTGTCCCGAATCGGGATGATAGAGGCCGGTCAGGACATTCATCAGGGTGCTTTTTCCGGCCCCGTTCTCCCCGAGCAGGGTATGGATCTCTCCCGGGACAACGGCGAAGGAAACATCGTCCAGGGCGACGACGCCGGGGAAAGTCTTCCTGATATGTTCGATCTGCAGCAATTCGGGCATAAAAGAATCGGCACGCCCGTTGCCAGGCGTGCCGTCGTTGGAGGGATGAAGCTAATTCGCGAGAGTGCCCTGAACGCCTTCAACGAAGAAATTCATGCTCAGCATGTCGCCGTCGCTCATAACCTGCCCGGCGGCAACGACTTCCTTGCCGTCCCGGTCCTTGATCGGCCCGGTGAACGGATGGAAGGTGCCGGCGGCAATCGCGGCAGCACGCTCTTTAACCTCGGCCTGGACTGGCGCGGGGATTCTGTCGCTCAGATCGGCGAGGCCGATCAGCCCCTCCTTCAGACCCCACCAGATCTGCTCCGATTTCCAGGTTCCTTTGTGAACAGCTTCCGCCAGCTGGGTATAGAGTGCTCCCCAGTTCCAGACCGGGGCGGTCAGAAAAGCGTTCGGGGCAAAGTGACGCATGTCACTGTTGTAGCCAATGACGTAGGCACCCCGTGCTTCCGCGGCCTGCAGGGTGGCCGGCGCATCCTGGTGCATGGCCAGGACGTCGGCGCCGACATCGAGCAGGCTGTCGGCGGCATCCCGTTCGACGCCCGGATCAAACCAGGTCTGGGTCCAGACGACGCGCACCTGCGCCGCAGGGTTGACGCTGCGCACCCCGAGGGTAAAAGCGTTGATGCCGCGGATCACTTCGGGGATGGGGAAGGCGGCGACATAGCCGATGATGTTCTTTTCCGTCATCTGCCCGGCGATGATCCCGGAGAGATACCGCGGTTCATACATGCGGCCGAAATAGGTGCCGACGTTGTCCGCCGTCTTGTAGCCGGAGCAATGCATGAAAATGACATCCTTGTTGCGCTTGGCCACATCGATGGTGGCGTCCATGTAGCCGAAGCTGGTGGTCAGAATCAGATTGTGTCCGCGGCGAACCAGGCCGTTGATGACCCGCGCCGACTCCGCACCCTCGGGCACCGATTCGATATAGGTCGACGGCTCGACGTAGGGGAGCTTCTCCATTTCCAGGCGCCCGAGATCATGGGAGTAGGTCCAGCCGGCGTCGCCGACAGGACCAACGTAGACGAAGCCGGCCTTGACCTGCTTGCCCTCGGCAAAGGCCAATCCGCACAAACCGGTCAGGAGCACAAGCAACAGCAGCAGAACCTTTGTTTTCATCGCATCAAACCTTTCTCATGCCAGAGGGAAGATAAATGTCAGACAGTTATTAAGCCAGAGGAGTCAAAGCGTCAAGAAACTATTGCATTGGCCGGAACGATTATCAGTCGGCGCTCAGTTTGCTGTCGATATTGTTGGTGAGCCAGCTGGCATCCCACCACTCGATCGGCTGCACCGGAATGCCCCCGACCAGCACTTCGAAGTGCAGGTGGTCGCCACCGGCCAGACCGGTGACGCCGCTGCGTCCGATGATGTCGCCGCGGCTGACCGGCTGACCGGCGGCGACATCACTGCTGCTCAGATGGGCATAGAGGGTCTGCACCCCGATGCCATGATCGATGATGATGCACAGGCCGTAAATGCCGAGGAAATCACTGAAAACCACCGTGCCGGTGTTGGCGGCGATAATCTCCGCCTGTGTGGTCGAAGCGAGATCATAGCCCAGGTGCGCGGTGCGGTCGATCTCCTCGCCTTTGTAGAGATAGGTCCGCTGGTCGGCAAACAGCGACAGGGGGGCCGCGCGCGGCTGGCGCAGAAAGACCCCCTCCCAGAGTGGCTGCGGGCTGGTCTGGCTGGCAAAATCAGCGACAAAGGCGCGATTCTCCTTGCGGACTTCCTGGTTGATGTGAAGAAAGGTTGCCAGGGGTGTTTCGAAGACAGGAACCTGATGAATAAATTCCGGCAGGGTCATGTCGAGAAAGCTGTCGGTGATGTTGATCTGGCGTTGACGGAACGAACGATCATTGGCGCGATAGTAGATGCCCGCCTGACGCTCATTGCCGGCGAGATCAACGGCAACAATGCGCGGGACGAACTGGTCGGGTTTGAGATAATGCGGAAAGGTGATGGCGCTGACGTAGATGCCGGACGGCTGCGCAAAGGCCGGAAAGAAGTGATCTTCAAACATGACCCCGACGCGGCTGACCGGCTCGTTGAGAGTAAAGGTGACCAGCCCGCTGCCGCCGCGGGTGAAGTTGTGCGCCCGGCTGACGACCGAAATGGCCGGGGGGCGCGAATCGAAGGTCAGGGTAAAGGTCTGCGCGGCAACATTCCCCTTCCCGAAGTGGTAAATGGCATGGTCACCGCTGGTGACCTCAATCTGGAAACCCCCCTCGCGCAATTTCAGGTCGGCAAGGTTCAACGCTATGGATGCTGTCCCGGTTCCGGCGGGAAATTCACGCTGTTCCAGCTGGATGCGGAAGTCGCCCTGGACCAGGTCGACGGCGAGCTGCTTGACCCCCGTCCCCTCATCGGCCAGTGACAGCTGGATTTCGGTGACGGGGGATACCGGCCCGGCGTCGGGAGTGAGGGTCAACTCGGGCGGGGTGGTATCACGGAAATAGCTGACCCCGAGGACGACGAGGAGAATCAGGATGGCGACGAAAAACAGTTTTTTTATCGATTTCAATGTGTAAGCCCTTCCAAAAATAAAAAAAACATCCCTGTACGGGAAAAAGGTGTGTTCTCAGGCGTGGATCGCTTCGTTGTTGACTGCCAGCGCCGCCTCCTTGAAGACCTCGGCGAGGGTCGGATGCGCATGGCTGGTGACCGCCAGATCGTGGATACTGCCGGCGAAGGAGTAGACGGTCGCCGCCGCGGCGATCAGCTCCGAGGCATGGGGACCGACAATATGGACGCCAAGGATGCGCCCGCTGTCGGGATCGGCAAGGACCTTGATGAAGCCGTCGGTCGTGCCGTTACACAGGGCACGTCCACTCGCCATGAAGAAGAATTTTCCGGCCTTGAATGCAACCTGCCGTTCCTTGAGCTGTTCTTCCGTATGGCCAACGGAGGCGACTTCCGGCCAGGTATAGGTGACCGCCGGAATGCCGGGATAGTTGATGGTGGACGCCTGCCCGGCGAGGCGCTCGGCAAAGACGACGCCCTCGTCACTGGCCTTATGTGCCAGCATCGGACCGGCGACCAGATCGCCGATGGCGTAGATCCCGGCGACGCCGGTCTGGTAGTTTTCGTCGATCTCGAGTTGACCGTTGCGATTGGTTTCCAGGCCAACCGCTTCCAGCCCGAGCCCCGCGGTCGCGGCGCGCCGTCCGGCGGCGACGAGGACCCGGTCGCAGCTGAGCTGCGTTTGCTTGCCATCCGCCGACAGGGTGACGAGCAGGCTGTCGCCGTCTTTCTCCAGTTTCTCCAGGCGGGTTTTCAGGAGGATCTCCATTCCCTGTTTTTTCAGGCTGCGCTGCAGGGTCTGGGCAACCTGGGGATCCGTCTGCGGGAGAATCTGCGGCAGCATTTCCACCACCGTCACCTGAGAACCAAGGCGGCTCCAGACCGAGCCCATCTCCAGGCCGATGACCCCGCCGCCGACCACGACCAGGCGCTCGGGGACCTCGGTCAGGCTCAAGGCATCACGGGCGTTGATCACCTGTTCGCCGTCGAAGGGCAGGTGCGGCAGTTCGATCGCCTCGCTGCCCGTCGCCAGCAGCAGGTTCTTTGCCGCAAGATCCTTTTTGTCTTTGTCGCTGTGAAGCCTGACGCGGCAGAGGCTGTCCTGTTTCGCGAGGAGTTCGGCGCGGCCGTGGAGCAGGGTGATCTTGTTCTTTTTGATCAGTCCGGCAATACCGCCGGTGAGTTTTTTGATGATCTCTTCCTTGCGCGCCATCATCCGGGCAAGATTCAGTGTGACCTCGCCCACCTCGATGCCATGCTCGTCAAACTCGTGGCGGCTGCGGGCATAATGCTCGCTTGATTCAAGCAGTGCCTTGCTCGGGATGCAGCCTTCATTGAGGCAGACGCCGCCGAGGGTGGCACGCCGTTCCACCAGCGCGACGGAAAAGCCAAGCTGTGCCGCACGGATAGCTGCGACGTAACCACCCGGGCCGGCGCCGATGACCATCAGGTCGTAGGTTGTCTCTGACATGGGTTCTCCTGAATGATCAGCAACCTGGGCGTTGCCGGTCGTGGTGCTCGGTTAGAGGTCCAGCAGCAGGGTCTCGGGCGCATCGATGTAGCTCTTGACCTGCTTCAAAAAAGTCACCGCCTGTTGTCCATCAATGAGGCGATGGTCGTAACTCAGAGCGAGGTTCATCAGCGGGCGGATGACGATCTCGCCGTTGCGCACCACGGCCCGCTCCTGGATGGCATGCATGCCGAGAATCGCGCTCTGCGGCGGGTTGAGCAGCGGGGTGGAGAGAACCGAGCCGTAGATGCCGCCGTTGGTGATGGTGAAGGTCCCCCCCTCGAGTTCGTCCAGTCCGAGTTTGCCGCTCTCCGCCCGTGCAGCAAAATCGCGGATGGTTGTTTCGACCTCGGCAAAACCCAGGGTGTCCGCATTGCGAATGACCGGGACAACCAGTCCGCGTTTGCTGCCGACGGCGATGCCGATATCATAGTAGTGATGATAGAGAATATCCTGACCGTCGATGCTCGCATTGACCTCAGGGAAGGCCTTGAGCGCAGCGGCGCAGGCCTTGACAAAAAAGGACATGAACCCCAGGGAGACGTCATGTTTTTTCTGGAACGCCTCCTTGTAGTCATTGCGCAGGGCCATCACACGGCTCATGTCGACCTCGTTGAAGGTGGTCAGCATGGCGGTTTCCTGGGTTGCCCTGAGCAGGTGCTCGGCGATTGTGCGGCGGATGCGTGACATGGCGACCCGTTCGACCTGGCGTTCTGCCGCTGTCCCCGGTGACGCGGTCTCCCCGGCGGGCTCTGCGGCTGCCGGTGACTGTTGTGCTGTTGCCGTTGCCGGGGCGGCACCCTCTTGTACCGCGGCAGCAGGCAAATCATCGACCAGGATCCGTCCGTCGCGGCCGCTGCCGGTCACGCTCTGCGGATCGATACCGCGTTCAGCGGCGATTTTGGGAACCGCCGGGTTCATCGGTTTGTCCCCTTTAGTGGCTGTCTGCCGCGGTTCTTCCGCGCTCTTACGGGGGGCGTCCGGCGCTGGCGCGGCCGGCTCCTTTGCTGCCGGTTTTTTTGCGTCCGGTGATTCCTCGGCCGGCGGTTGCGCACTGGTATCGATCCGCCCGATGACCGCACCGATTTTGACCGTTTCACCATTCTGCGCAAGAATGGTCAGGGTGCCCGCCTCTTCGGCATTCAGCTCGACGTTGACCTTTTCCGTTTCCAGCTCGAGCAGCAACTCATCCTTGTTGACATAGTCGCCGTCCTGTTTGAGCCATTCACCAATCTCTGCTTCGACGATCGACTCACCTACCTGGGGTACCTTGATCTCCATAATCAGCCTCTGTTAGCGGGTGCGAATGCGTTGTTGAGAATCTGCTCCTGTTCCTCCTTGTGGATCCGGTGGGAGCCGACGGCGGTGCTTGCCGACGCTTTGCGCCCGATGTAGGTCGGTTCCTGGCCGAGGAGCTGACGCAGGCGGGGGCGCAGATGATCCCAGGCGCCGCCGTTGGCGATCTCCTCCTGCACCCAGAAATATTCGATCTCTCGCGGGTAGGGGGAAAGAACCTCAAGGAGCCGCTGCTCGTGCAGGGGAAAGAGCTGCTCGATGCGCACGATGGCAACATCTTCGTGCCCGGCATCGCGCCGCTGCTGGAGCAGTTCGTAATAGATTTTCCCTGAGCAGAAGAGGATGCGGCGACACTGGTCAGGCGGCAGGTCGTCGCCGATCACCTCGGCAAAGGCGCCGCCGGCCAGATCCTCCAGCCGCGAAACGCACAACGGGTGGCGCAACAGGGCCTTGGGCGTGAAGACGATCAGGGGGCGCCGGAAACGGCTGTGGACCTGGCGGCGCAGAACATGGAAAAACTGCGCCGGCGTACTCGGATTGACCAGCAACATGTTGTTGTCGGCACAGAGCTGGAGAAAACGCTCGATCCGCGCGCTGGAATGTTCCGGGCCCTGTCCTTCGTAACCATGAGGCAGGAACAGGGTGATTCCGGTGGGACGATCCCACTTGGTCAGACTGCTGGCGATAAACTGATCGATAATCACCTGGGCGCCGTTGGCGAAATCACCGAATTGCGCTTCCCAGATGGTCAGGTCGTCCGGTGTTTCCACGGAGTAGCCATAGTCGAAACCGAGCACCGCGGCTTCGGAAAGAAGACTGTTGTAGACATCAAAGCGACTGTCGGCTGTCCGGGCGATGTCTGACAGGGGCGTGTACTTGGCGCCGTTCTTGCCATCGTAGAGGGTCGCATGGCGGTGGTTGAAGGTGCCGCGGCGGCAGTCCTGCCCTGACAGGCGGACCGAGCGACCATCATGGACCAGGCTGGCATAAGCGAGGTTTTCTACCGTCCCCCAGTCCATGCCGCTGTCTTCCTCCACGGCCGCGTGCCGTTTTTTCAGCAGTGCGGCAATCTTGCGGTGCGGCGTAAAACTGTCCGGTATGGAGGTCAGCTGGTGACTCAGCTTAAGCAGGGTCTCGCTTTTTACCCCTGTCGCAACGGGGTCAAAGGTGAATTTTCGCGAAAGATGTGACCACTGTTTGAGGAAAATTTCATGCAGACCACAGACCTGGCGATTCAGGGCATCTTCAAGGCGGTCGTTGACCTCGGCGTCGATCTCATCGAGGGTCGCCGCACTGATTCCCTCCGTCTCCAGCTGGGTCCGGTAGATATCGGCGGTCAGCGGATGATTGCTGATTTTTTCGTACATCAGCGGCTGGGTGAAAAACGGCTCATCCCCCTCGTTGTGACCATGACGGCGATAACAGATCATTTCGATGACGACGTCCTTGCGGTACCTCTGGCGATAATCGAGAGCGATGGTTGCCGCCTGGATGAGCGCCTCGGGATCGTCGCCGTGGACATGAAAGATCGGCACGTTGAGCATCTTGGCGACGTCGGTGGCATAGAGAGTGGAACGGGAATCGGTCGGCGCCGTGGTGAAACCGATCTGGTTGTTGATCACCACGTGCAGGGTGCCGCCGGTTTTGTAGCCGTCAAGCTGTGACAGGTTGAGGGTCTCCGCCACCATCCCCTGGCCGGCGAAGGCGGCATCACCGTGAATCAGCAGCGGCATGATGGCCCGGCGCCCGTCTCCGGCGTGGCGATCCTGGCGTGCCCGTGCCTTTCCTTCAACGACCGGATTGACAGCTTCCAGGTGGCTCGGATTGGACGCGAGGGAAATGTGGATCTGTCCGGTCGGCAGCTTGCGGTCGGCGCTGTAGCCCTTGTGATATTTGACATCCCCTTCGCCAACGATCTGGTAGCAGGCATTGTCGCCGAATTCGGCAAAGATATTTTCCAGGGGCTTTTCAAAGATATTGGCCAAAACGTTCAAGCGTCCGCGGTGCGCCATGCCGACGACAATCTGCTCAATCGCCAGTTGGCCGGCCCGCTCAACGATATGGTCAAGCAGCGGGATGACCGCTTCTCCCCCCTCGAGGGAAAAGCGTTTCTGGCCGACGAACTTGCGATGCAGAAAGCTTTCAAAGCGGGTTGCCTTAAGCAGCGCACGGAAGATCGCCAGTTTCTTTTCCGGCGCGAGTTCCGGGCGGTTGTTGTTGAATTCGACCTGTTGCTGCAGCCAACTGCGCTCCTCCGGTATCGGGATATGCATGAATTCAATGCCAAGGGTGCGACAGTAGGTCTGTCGCAGGATGGCGAGAATATCCTGCAGCGGCGCCTGGTCGAGAATGAAGTCGACGACGGCGAAGGTGCGCTGCAGATCAGCATCGTCAAGCCCGAAGGCGGACAGTTTCAAAAACGGGTGGTCGAGGGAGCAGGGCGAGAGGGGGTCAACGCAGGCATAGATGTGACCGATTTCCCGATAACGGCGGATCAGCGCCTGAACCGAGGCCGGTTTGTTGTCCACGGTGGCAGGCTGTCGCCGGTCACTGCCGAACTCGAAGCCGCGAAAAAACGAGCGCCACTCCTGCGGGACCTGTTGCGGGTCCTGCTGATATAATCGGTACTGGGTTTCAAGCCATTCGGGACTGACGTTGTTCGCGATGCTCATGCCGGTTGTCACCATAAAAAGTAAAGAGGA
>JAWOIX010000108.1:0-4108 GCA_046484405.1 Pelovirga sp. | reverse complement strand
GGTGAACTGGGGATCAGCCGGGTGGAAGCGGGCGTTCAACCTCACCAGAAACGCGACCTGGTCAAGGAGTATCAGCAGCGGCGGCAACTGGTCGGGATGGTCGGCGACGGCATCAACGACGCACCGGCACTGGCCCAGGCGGATGTCGGAATCGCCATCGGCAGTGGCACCGATGTCGCGCGGGAAACCGGCGACCTGGTGCTGGTCAGTGGTGATCTCTATGATCTGGCACGCGCGGTGGAACTCGGTCGTGCGACCCTGAGAAAAATCAAACAGAACCTCTTCTGGGCGTTTTTTTACAATCTCTCTTTTATTCCTCTCGCCGCAGGTCTGTTCTATACCCATTTCGGGCTCTACCTTAAACCGGAATACGCCGGGCTCGCCATGGCTCTTTCGAGTGTCTGCGTGGTTCTCAACAGTCTTTCTTTGAAGCGGGTCAGGCTGCGCCTGCAAAAGATTGGTCAGCATCATGGCTAAACGGCTTGTGATCGGCGTCATTGGTGCCGCTTCGGCATCTAAGCAGGGCTGTGCAACGGCCTACCGGGTTGGTCAGCTGCTTGCGCAGCGCGGGGCGGTGCTGGTCTGCGGCGGTCTCGGCGGGATCATGGCGGCAGCGGCGCAGGGGTGTCATGAGGCCGGCGGAGAGGTTCTCGGGATTCTGCCCGGCAGCGATGCCGCCAGTGCCAATCCTTTTGTCACGATTCCGGTCGTCACCGGCATGGGGCATGCGCGCAATGTGATTATCGTTCAGACGGCGGCAGCACTGATCGCCATTGAAGGGGAGTACGGCACCCTGTCCGAGATCGCTCTCGCCTGCAAGACGGGCAAACCGGTGGTCCGGCTTGACAGTTGGCCTCAGATCGAAGAGACTTTCACGGCCACTTCTGCGGAAGCAGCTGTGGAAATGATCTTCTCAGTCCTTAAGGAGAATTCAGCCGATGGCGCCAGATAAGACAACAGAACCGTCTTCATCCGATTGTCCCGCCTCGGTCCCGGGGCAGGACCGGATCGGCCAGATGATCGAATGGATCCGTGGCCGTGGCAAGGTGGTGATTGTCACCCACGACAATCCCGATCCTGATTCGATCGCCGCGGCCGAGGCGTTGCGCCACCTGATCGTCGTTAAAACCGGCCAGACCGCGGTGCTGACCTACGGCGGGGTCATCGGCCGCAGTGAAAACCGCAACCTGGTCGAAGAGCTGCAGATTCCCCTGATCCCGATCAGTGAACTCGATCTGAAACAGTTCCGCGTGGTGTGCATGGTCGATACCCAGCCGAACACCGGTAACAACTCCTGGCCTGCCGAGCTGCCGGTTCACCTGGTTGTCGATCATCACCGGCCGAAAAGCGACCTGTCACAGGTCTGCTGGGTTGATATCCGCGAAAACTATGGCGCTTCCGCCACGATCCTCTACGAGTACCTGACGTCCCAGGGGGTGACGATCAATACCCGCCTGGCGACCAGCCTCTATTACGCAATCAAATCGGAAACCCAGGACCTCGGGCGGGAATGGTCGAAGGCCGATCGTGACGCCTATCTGAAACTCCTGCCGCTGGCCAACAACCGGATTCTCTTCAAAATCGTTCATCCGCAGGTGTCTGCGGCCTACTTTACCGCCTTCCGCAATGCGATCGACACCGCCCGGATTTATGCCAACGCCCTGGTTTTCAATCTGCAGCGGGTGGAAAACCCGGACCTGGTGGCGGAACTGGCCGATTTCCTGCTGCGCTGCAACGGCGTCGACTACGTGTTCGGCATGGGTTGGTTTGACGGAACCCAGATCCTTTCCATGCGCTCCCTTGACCCCGAGGCAAAACTGGGCCTGGTCATCCAGCAGATGGTTGCCGGGCTTGGCAGCGCCGGCGGACATGGCATGATCGCCGGCGGGCAGATCCGCATGGTCAGCCCCGACGAAGAGGTGCAGCAGGAGCTTGAGGTGACCCTGACCGGGCGGATGCTCAAGGCACTCAATCTCGAAAACACCGGCAGTCGTCCGCTGGTCCCGGAGACGGCAACTGTCGATTGACAGCGCCGGCCCGATTGGGCTATACCTCAGCGTTTTGATGGAGTCGATATGCGTGTATTGCTGTTTCTGGCAGTTTTTTTTGCCACGGCGTCGCCCGCTTTGAGCGCAGTGGAACTTTCCCTGCGCGGTCAGCAGCCGGTCGTGATTGAAGATGTTTACCAGCACAATGGCGAACCCCATGTGGCTGTTGAAGACATCCTCGCTGCCGTCGGCCTGACCGGAAACTGGGACGCCGTTGCGCATAGCTACAGAATCCGCACCAGCCGCGGCTGGGCGTTACTGACGCCGGCGACGAGTTACCTGCGCATGGGCGACAACTTTTATCCACTGCGCAACCGCCCGGTGTTTATCGACGGTCGTCTGCGCGTCAGTGAAAACTTTATCCAGACCGCCTTGCCGCAACTGACCGGCACCCCGGTGCTCTATCGCAACCTGGACCCGGATGCCAGCGAAGTAGCGCGTCAGGAACATGACAGTCTTGACCAGCTCTTCGGCCGCCTGCTCAGTCGCACCCAGCGCACCCGTGGCCCGGCGATCCGTGCCGTGGCCATTGACCCGGGACATGGCGGACTCGACACGGGGGTTCTGTCGCCTGCCGGTTACAACGAGAAGGTTCTGACCTTCGAGGTCGCTGAAAAGCTGGCCAAGTTGCTGCGCATGCGTTTGGGAATCCCGGTCTATCTCAGTCGCAGCGGCGATTACGATATCCACCTGGAACAGCGCCTCGCGACGGCGTCACGTGAGGATGTCGATCTGTGGATCCTGCTCCATGCACAAGCGTCTTTTGTCGAGGAGGTCAAGGGGATCAACCTGTTCATCCGCGCTGACGAGGAACTGTACAACCAGGAGGCGACGGCCGTCACGCGCAGCAACGGCAGCCTGACCATGGCACGGGAGCTGGCAAAAGCGCTGGCCGGCGATAACTTTGCTGTCCGCGGGATCTATTCCTCCGAGTACCTGGCCCTCGGGCGCGGCAATCTGCCGACGGTGCAGATCGAGCTGGGCTACCTCAGCCATCCGCAGGAATTGCGGCTACTGCGTCAGGAGGACTACCAGAACCGTCTGGTACAGGCCATTTTTGCCGGCATTCAGAACTACGCCGCGCTTTCCAGGGAGACCACACAATGACCAGATCGCCTCTGTGCCGCACTGATAACCGGATTGCGGATCAACTGCGCCAGATCAGCTTTACCCGCGACTTTACCCGCTATGCCGAAGGCTCGGTGCTGATCTGTTGCGGGGAAACCAGGGTTCTCTGTAATGCGTCCGTAGAACCGCGCGTGCCGCCCTTTATGCGTGGCGAGGGCCGTGGCTGGGTGACCGCGGAGTACAGCATGCTCCCGCGCGCGACCCACACCCGTTCCCCGCGTGAAGCGGCAAAAGGCAAGCTGTCGGGTCGTACCCAGGAAATCCAGCGCCTGATCGGTCGTTCACTGCGTGCCATCACCGACCTCAATGCGTTGGGTGAGATCACCGTGCAGATCGATTGTGATGTCCTGCAGGCCGACGGCGGCACGCGTACCGCATCGATCACCGGCGCCTACGTCGCCCTGCATGACGCCCTGGCCAAGCTGGTTGCCCGCGGACAGCTGAAAAAGATCCCCCTGCTCGACAGTGTCTCCGCCATCAGTGTCGGTATCGTCGACGGCACGCCGTTGCTTGATCTCGATTATGCCGAGGATTCACGCGCGGCTGTTGACATGAACTTTGTCATTACCGGGGCCGGCCATTTCGTCGAGGTGCAGGGAACCGCCGAAGCCGATCCCTTTTCCGTCATCGAACTCGATCAGCTGCGCGACCTGGCCCTGAAAGGATGCAGTGACCTGCGTTCTCTGCAGCAGCAGGTCCTTGCCGGGGTCTGACGATGCGCCTGCTGGTCGCCACCTCCAATCCCGGAAAGCTGCGTGAGCTGCGTCAACTCCTTGCTCATACAGCGCTGAAGATTGTCGGACTGGATACGCTGACCGATCCACCGGTGGTGATCGAGGATGGTGCGACCTTTCGCGCCAATGCGGAAAAAAAGGCCCGGACCCTCGCTGATTTCAGCGGCCTTGTCACCCTCGCGGATGACAGTGGCCTCT
>JAWOIX010000146.1:0-11812 GCA_046484405.1 Pelovirga sp. | reverse complement strand
GGCCCTTGCGTACCCCGAGATCCCTGGCCCAGTAGTCTTCGATGCGCTCGTAAGTCAGGGAGCGGCCAGCATCGAAATCGCCAATGCGGTAGGGTCCACTCCCCACAGGGACAGTGAGTCCGTTTTCACCAAACTCCCGTCCTTCCCAGTAATGGGCAGGCAGAATAGCGGCGACCAGCAAGCCGAACAGGGTATAGACGAGGGTGAAGACCCAGAACGGCGCTTCGTAGAAGAGCAGGCGCTGTACCCAGTGTTCGATGAAGCCGGCCGCGTACGGAGCTTCACCTGCCTGTTCGCGCAACCAGGATTCCAGCACGGTCAGTGGACAGAGTGCACCGAGCCAGGCCTGGACAACAACCACGCCAACAGCAACCAGGTGCGCACCGCGAAACAAGAGCGCATTGACCCAGCGCCAATGTTGCAGATTCCCGACGATGACCAGGACCAGTCCGCCAACGACAAACACCACAACGGCCGCGTGTGTCAGCAGCACGGCGTCCGCCAGCAGACGGTAAATGATCGGATTTTGCATGCGCGCTACCTGGCGTGAAAGGCACCGGTTTAGCCGGTGCAACTTGGCGTTGGAGTCGATTAAGCGTACCCACGCAATTCCCCGCAGGCACAGCAACCCTCTCGCTGACGGGCACCTCGCGTAGCGGCGCAGCCACGGGTCGCCCGGCCTGATGCCGTTGCGGGTGAGGTGCCAGGCACACCCCAGAGGGTATGACGTTCAGTTTAGCAGTGGGGCAAGGGCGGCACAATAACGACAAAAAAAGCGCCTGACCTGCACGGTCAGACGCCTGATTTTTGATTGAAATGGCGGGGCTGACGGGACTTGAACCCGCGACCTCCGGCGTGACAGGCCGGCGTTGTAACCGACTCTACTACAGCCCCCTGAAATGGTGGGCGAAGAGGGGCTCGAACCCCCGACATCCTGCTTGTAAGGCAGGCGCTCTCCCAGCTGAGCTATTCGCCCTGGTATGGATATAAAGATTGAATGGCGGGGCTGACGGGACTTGAACCCGCGACCTCCGGCGTGACAGGCCGGCGTTGTAACCGACTCTACTACAGCCCCTTAAGATAGAAACAGGAAGCATCAAAACCCGGACGGGCCTGCAATCCGGTGGTCCTGAGACTTCCCGTATCTGGAATCTTTTTTACTGCCTGCTGTGAATCAGTTGACAGCGTCCTTCAGTGCCTTACCGGCTTTGAACTTCGGCACCTTGGCGGCAGAAATCTGGATTTTCTCACCCGTCTGCGGGTTCTGTCCGGTCCGTGCGGCACGAGCGCCAACACTAAAAGTACCAAAACCAACCATGGCAACCTTGTCCCCGGCTTTCAGAGCTTCAGTCACAGTTTCTGTAAAAGCCATAAGGGCTCTTTCAGCATCGGTTTTGCTCAGTTCAGCCTTTTCCGCCATTGCATTGACAAGATCCGCTTTCGTCACGGGATACCTCCTGGTTGGTTGTTGGGGTTAAACGTTGCTAAAAACGGAGTAAGGTATATCAGGTTTACAAAAAAAGAGTCAAGCTCTTTTTCCCACCAGTGCAGTGTTCATCCGCCATTCGGGCAGGATGTCATGCCCTGCGTCAATGAACTTTCTGTGGATTTGGCAGCAGTGCCAGCTCAAGGACCTGATCCATATGCTCCACCGGCACGATACTGATGGCGCGCAGCAGTTCCTGCGGCAGGTCGACCAGGTTTTTTTTGTTCTCCGCCGGCACCAGGACCCGTTCCACCCCGCCACGGCGGGCGGCCAGTATCTTCTCCTTCAATCCGCCAACGGCAAGGACACGTCCGCGCAGGGTGACTTCACCGGTCATCGCCAGGTCCTTCCTGACCGGTCGACCGGTCAGGGCGGATGCGAGGGAGGTCGCCATGGTGATCCCCGCCGAGGGGCCATCCTTGGGCACCGCCCCTTCCGGCACGTGGATATGGATATCCAGCTTCGAGCTGAAGTCCTGCGGCAGGGCCAATGCCTCCCACCGCGAACGGATGTAACTCAGCGCCGCCTGGGCCGACTCCTGCATCACCTCACCGAGCTGCCCGGTGATGGTCAGCTTCCCCTGGCCGGGGAAGGTGGTCACCTCGACCGCCAGAAGTTCGCCGCCGGTCTCTGTCCAGGCCAGGCCGGTCGCCATGCCGACCAGGTCAACCTCTTCGCGCACCCCATACTGGTACTGCGGCACCCCGAGGAACTTGCCGATCTGCTTGTCAGTGACCCGAAAGACGCTGTCCTTGCCTTCCAGCAGAGCGCGCCTGGCGAGCTTGCGCATCACCGCGGCGATGTTGCGATCGAGACTGCGGACGCCCGACTCCCGCGTATAGCGACGGATAATCTCGTAGAGCCCGCTGTCGGAAAAACGGACCTGTTCGAGCTTGAGGCCATGCGCGGCGGTCTGTTTTTTCAGCAGGTAACGCCGGGCAATGTGAACCTTCTCCTCCTCCGAGTAACCCTCGATGCGGATCACCTCGAGCCGGTCATGCAGCGGCCGTGGAATCGCGTGAAGGTTGTTGGCGGTTGCGACAAACAGCACCTGCGAGAGGTCGTACTCGACATCGAGAAAGTGATCGACAAAGCTGTTGTTCTGTTCCGGGTCAAGGACTTCGAGCAGGGCTGACGAGGGATCACCGCGGAAATCGGTACTCATCTTGTCGATCTCGTCAAGCATGAACACCGGATTTTTCACCGCCGCCTTGCGCAACCCCTGGATGATCTTCCCCGGCATGGCGCCGATATAGGTTCTGCGGTGCCCGCGGATCTCCGCCTCGTCGCGGACCCCGCCGAGGGAAATCCGTACGAATTTGCGCTGCAGGGCCTTGGCGATGGACTGGCCGAGGGAGGTCTTGCCCACTCCGGGAGGGCCGACCAGGCAGAGAATCGGGCCCTTGATCTTCTTGACCAGGGCCTGTACCGCGAGATACTCGAGGACGCGCTCCTTGACCTTGAGCAGGCCGTAATGATCCTGGTCGAGGATCTCCTCGGCCTTGCGCAGATCGTGACGATCGCGGGTGCCCTTGTTCCAGGGCAGACTGAGGAGCATCTCGATATAGTTGCGCACCACCGTCGCTTCCGCCGACATGGGCGACATCATCTTGAGCTTGCGGATTTCCGCCTCGGCCTTGGCCTCCGCCTCGGCGGACATTTTCTTGCTCTTGATGAGCTCTTCGAAGTGGAGAATTTCCTGCTTGAATTCGTCCTGCTGGCCAAGCTCCTTCTGGATCGCGCGCATCTGCTCGTTGAGGTAGTACTCCTTCTGGCTGCGTTCCATCTGGCTCTTGACCCGGCTGCGAATCCGTCCTTCGATCTGCAGGATTTCAATCTCCTGTTCAAGCAGGGCCAGCAGCTGTTCGAGCCGGCGCGCCGGGTCGAGCTGTTCAAGCAATTCCTGCTTCTCGGCGATCGGCACCTGGATATGCCCGGCCACCGTGTCGGCCAGCCGTGACGGATCGCTGATCCCGGCAATCGCGGCACTGACCTCGGCGGGCACCTTCTTGCTCAGGGAGACATAGATCTCGAAGGTGCTGCCGATCGCGCGCATGATCGCCTCGAGCTCGGAGGTATCGGCAATCTCCTCGTTCAGGGCCGTGATACCCACTTCGACCAGCTCTGCGGCCGGGTGGAATGACTGCAGGTAGCCCCGGCGCACCCCCTCGACCAGCACCTTGACGGTACCATCCGGCAGTTTGAGCAGCTGCACAACCTTGCCCAGGGTGCCGAACGCGTACAGATCCTGCTGCTGCGGGTTGTCATTGCCGGGATCTTTCTGGGTGGTCAGGAAGATCAGCTTGTTCTCGTCCTCCGCCGCCTTCTCCAGCGCGCCGATCGAGGGCGGGCGGCCGACAAACAGGGGCACGACCATGGAGGGAAAAACCACGATATCGCGCAATGGCAACAGCGGATAGAGGCGCTGCACGGCACCTTCGGGCTGCTCGGCGGATTCGTTGAGATCGACCATAAACTTTGATCCTGCTCAGATAAAAGGAGCGCAGGGACCAGATAAACGGCCTGCGCTCCGAAAGAGTCTTGGTGTCACGTCATGGATGAGCTAAACCGCGCGGTCAGGCACTCTCGGCAACGTCGTAGAGAATGATCGGCTTGACCCCCTTGGTGATCACTTCCTCGTTGAGGACCACCTCCCTGACGCGATCCTGCGAAGGAATGTCGTACATCACCTCGAGCATGGCATTCTCCAGCACGGAACGCAGTCCGCGGGCGCCGGTTTTGCGTGCCAGCGCTTCGCGGGCGACCGCCACGAGGGCGCCGTCGGTGAACTTCAGGTTGACGTTTTCCATGTCAAAAAGACGCTGATACTGCTTGACCAGGGCATTCTTCGGTTCACGCAGGATCTGGATCAGGGCCTCCTCGTCAAGCTCATTGAGCGTGGCGATAACCGGAATCCGGCCGACAAACTCGGGGATCAATCCATACTTGAGCAGGTCGGCAGGCTGAACCTTGCACAGCAGTTCGCCCAGGTCCTCTTCCTTGATGGAACGGATCTCGGCGCCGAAACCCATCGCCTTGGAACCGATCCGCTTGCTGATCACCTTTTCGAGACCGGAAAAAGCCCCGCCGCAGATAAACAGGATGTTCGTGGTGTCGACCTTGAGAAATTCCTGCTGCGGATGTTTGCGCCCCCCCTTGGGTGGCACACTGGCGGTCGTTCCTTCGATGATCTTCAGCAGCGCCTGCTGGACGCCTTCACCGGAGACATCGCGGGTGATCGACGGTGATTCCGATTTCCTGGCAATCTTGTCGACCTCATCAATATAGATGATCCCTTTCTGGGCCTTTTCCAGATCGTAGTCGGCCGCCTGGAGCAGGCTGAGGATGATATTCTCGACATCCTCCCCGACATAGCCGGCTTCGGTCAGATTGGTCGCATCGGCGATGGCAAAGGGCACGTCAAGCAGCCGGGCAAGGGTCTGCGCCAGCAGGGTCTTGCCGCTGCCCGTCGGCCCGAGGAGCAGGATATTGCTTTTCTGGATCTCGATGTCGTCATGCTTTGCGGCAAACTCGATCCGCTTGTAATGATTGTAGACGGCAACCGACAGCACCTTTTTGGCGCGTTCCTGGCCGATCACGTAATCGTCAAGGATATCCTTGATTTCCGATGGTTTCGGGAGACTCTTGGTCGTCCCGCCGGTCACCTGGTCCTGGCGTGCTTCTTCGTCGATAATGTCATTGCACAACTCAATGCATTCATCACAGATATAGACTGTCGGACCTGCAATCAGTTTTTTGACTTCATCCTGCGACTTTCCGCAAAAAGAACAGGTGAGATGACCGTTGTCTTCTTTAGAACTCACTTAATGTACCTCCATCACTGCTGATGACCGGGTTTCTTTTTGACGATGTCATCAATGATACCATAGTGCCTTGCACTTTCGCTATTCATGAAAAAGTCGCGTTCCGTATCCGTCGAGATCTTGTCGATGTCCTGGCCGGTATGACGGGCGAGCAGGGCGTTGAGTGATGAACGCATCCGCAGAATCTCCTGCGCATGGATGTTGATATCCGTCGCCTGCCCCTGGAAACCGCCAAGGGGCTGGTGAATCATGATGCGCGCGTGGGGCAATGCAAAGCGTTTGCCCGGGGCACCGGCCGCCAGAAGAATCGCTCCCATGCTGGCAGCCTGGCCGACGCAGATGGTCGAGACCGGTGATTTCAGATACTGCATGGTATCGTAGATCGCCATACCCGCCGTCACGACCCCGCCGGGGGAATTGATGTACAGGTGGATATCGCGGTCAGGATCCTCCGACTCCAGGAAGAGCAGCTGGGCGATGATCAGGTTCGCCATATGATCTTCGATCCCCCCGCCAAGAAAGATGATCCGGTCCTTGAGCAGACGGGAATAGATGTCGTAAGCGCGCTCGCCCCGCCCGCTGTCCTCTACAACCATTGGTACCAGGGCCATGATCAGGACTCCTTCGCAGTGCTGTCGGCGTGGTTTTCGTCGGCCGCGGGCTGCGGTTCGACCTCGGTGATCCTGGCCTGATCAAGGAGAAAAGCGGACACCTTTTCCTGCAGCATCTGCCCTTTCAGCCCGGAGCGGGCCTGAGCGTTCTCGAAGTACTTCTTGACCTGCTCCAGGGGGGTGTTGCTCTGCTCGGCGAATTCCTGCATCTTCTGCTCGAGATCCGCGTCTTCGACGACGATCTGTTCGGCGGTCGCGATGGCATCCAGGAGCAGCTCCCCCTTGACCTGCTGGGCCGCCATGTCCCAATAGGTCTTGTTGAAGGTTTCGTCATTCATGCCGAGCATCTCGAGGCTCATTCCCTGCGATTTCAGGCGCTGGGAAAAACTGTCCTTGAGATAGAGCAGCTGGTTCTGCACCATGCCGGCCGGGATATCGAAAGGATTTTTTTCCAGCAGGGCACTCATCATCTGCTCCTGCAGCTGACCGTCGATCTGCTGCTGCTGCTGGGCTTTGACATTCTCGCGAATGCGATCTTTCAGGTCAGCAAGGCTGTCCGCTTCCATCTCTTTGGCAAAATCGTCATCCAGGGCAGGAATCTTTTTTTCCTTGATCTCTTTGAGGACGACCTTGAAGACGGCATCCTTGCCGGCCAGTTCCTTGGCACCGTAAGCCTCGGGGAAGGCCACCTGGATATCCTTCTCCTCGTTGCGCGTCATTCCGATCACCTGCTCTTCGAAGCCGGGGATGAAACTGTTGGAACCCAGTTCCAGCTGGTAGTCCTCGGCAGCCCCGTTATCAAAGGCGGTCCCATCGATAAAACCGGTGAAATCAATAATCACCGTATCGTTCTCGCGGGCCGCTTGCGCCGGGGAAACAATCAGCTGAACGCGGGATTCGGCCATCTGCTGCAGTTGCTGATCGACCGCCGCTTCGTCAAAAACCAGCTTTTCCTTCTCCAACGACAGACCGGTATAGTCCCTGGGGGTGATCACCGGCCGCACATCGACCTCGGCCTCATAGGTAAACGGCTGCCCGTTTTCAATGGCGCCGGTCTGAACAACCTCGGGCTGAGCCACCGCTTCGATACTGTTTTCCAGCAGCGCCTTGTAGAGGCTGTTGTTGATCAGCGTACCGATGGTCTCATAATGAACCTTGGGAGTGAATTGCTGCTCGATAATGGTTTTGGGAACCTTCCCCTTGCGGAAGCCCTTGATGCTGGCTGTCCTGGCAACCTTCTTGAAGGCCTGGTCCAGTTCTGCGTCAACCAGCTCTGCGGCAACCTCAATGGTGAGTTTCTTCTTTATCGGGCTTAATTCCTCAACTCTGACATTCATTGATTGTCCTTCCTGAATCGCTATGGTGATAGGCAAAAAAAATCATCTTGACCTGTTTCGTGTCCAACCGGGTCGCTGGCGGGTTGCGGCAAGGGCCTGGGATGAGCAGGATGGACAACATCCTCCGTCACATCCCCGTCAGACCCTCATTTACGCCAGCGGTCGGTCGTGCACAGCGTGCCGCGAAGCAGCGCGGCTGGCGGTGCCAATTGCGCCGGCAACCCCGACGCGCGTGACCTCTGCCGATGTCTTCTCCACAGGCAGCTTGCGGTTACTTTTCAAACGGATAGTTATACTAGACCGGCGAAAATAATTCCAGTTGATTTTACGTTTTTATTCTCACCGAACAGCCTGTCTGCCCGATTCACGGCGGCAACCGGGTGCCGCGCGCCGGTTCAACCGCTGATTCCGCAGCACTGCGACGGGCGGGTGGGACCAGGATAAATCCCGCCACTTGACCTGCATCAAGTTTTTTTTGTTTTGCACCGGTTACTGTTGCCCCAGGCCACCGTTGCCAGCAGCGCCCGGACCATCGCCGGCAGTGTCCGGCTGCGGCTGATACAATCCGTCACGTTCATGGGTTTTTGACCCGTCACCATTCACAGAAAGGTACACGCACATGGGTATTCTCGATCTTTTCGGTTTCACCAAAAAACAACCGCAAACCCCGAGCCCGTCAAACCAGGCGTTTGACCCGGCGATGTTCTGCTACCAGTGCGAGCAGGCGGCCAAGGGCACCGGCTGCACCATGGTCGGGGTCTGCGGCAAGCAGCCTGATGTCGCGGCCCTGCAGGACCTGCTTGTCTACACCCTCAAGGGTATTGCTTTCTGGGCCCATCAGGCCCGCGGAAAAGGCCTCAAAGACGCGGAGATTGACCGTTTCATGATCGATGGGCTGTTCACCACGGTGACCAATGTCGACTTTTCCGCCGAAGCGATTTCGGCCTTTGTCCGTGATGCCGTCCGTTTGCGTGAACAGGCGCGGAAGCTCGCCGGCAAGAGTACGGCAGCTGTCCCTGCGGCCGCCCAGGATTGGGCTCTGCCCGCGACCATCGAAGAGCAGGTTGCCCTTGGCCAGCTGCACGGCGTCAAGGATTACCGCGTCGACGAGGACATCCATTCGGTACGCGAACTGATTCTCTACGGTATCAAGGGCTATGCCGCCTATGCCGATCACGCCCGCACCCTGGGCAAAGAAGCCGATGAGATCTACAGCTTCACGCACAAGGCGCTGGCCGCACAACTTGATGACAGCCTCGATCTCATGGCCAATGTCAATCTCGCCCTTGAAGCCGGACGCATCAATTACCTGACCATGGAACTACTCAACCAGGCCCATGTCGAAGCCTACGGCCACCCGGTGCCGACCCCGGTGCAGCTCGGCAGCGTGGCGGGCAAGGCGATCCTCGTCTCCGGTCATGACCTGAAATTCCTCGAAGAGCTCCTCAAGCAGACGGAAGGTACCGGCGTCAACATCTACACCCACGGCGAAATGCTGCCCGCCCATGGCTACCCGGGACTGAAAAAGTATGCCCACCTCGCCGGCAATTTCGGCGGCGCCTGGCAGGATCAGCACCAGGAATTCCAGCAATTTCCCGGCGCCATCATCTTCAACACCAACTGCATCCAGAAGCCGGCGGACAGCTACAAGGACCGTCTTTTCACCTGGGGACTGGTGCAGTGGCCTGATGTCAAGCATATCGATGGCTGGGATTTCTCCGCGGTGATCGCCAAGGCACAGCAGTGCGAAGGGTTCACGGACAATCCGGGCAAAGAGATCCTCACCGGCTTCGGTCACAACGCGATCCTCGGCGTCGCCGACAAGGTCATTGCCGGTGTCAAATCCGGTGCCATCAAGCACTTCTTCCTGGTTGGCGGCTGTGACGGTGCCAAAAGCGGGCGCAACTACTACACCGAATTCGCCGAAAAAGCGCCGGCTGACACGATCATCATGACCCTGGCCTGCGGCAAGTTCCGTTTCAACAAGCTGGACCTCGGCGATATCGGCGGCATCCCCCGCCTGCTCGATGTCGGCCAGTGCAATGACGCCTACAGCGCCATTCAGGTCGCCCTGGCCCTGGCAGATGCGTTTGAATGCGAGGTCAACGACCTGCCGCTCTCCCTGGTGCTCTCCTGGTACGAGCAGAAGGCGGTCGCCATCCTGCTGACCCTGCTGCACCTGGGCATCAAGAATATCAAGCTCGGACCGACACTGCCGGCGTTTGTGACACCGAACGTCCTGAACTTCCTCGTCGAAAACTACAACATCGGGCCGATCACCACGGCCGCCGAGGACCTCAAACAGATCCTTGGCTGATCAACCGTTCCAACGGGCTGCCTGGCAACGCCGGCAGCCCGTTGCCTTTCTTGTCTTTCCCCCTCCCCTTGCCACCGCTGCCGGCAACAGGTCCGGACAGCAGCAACAACGACCGGATAAACCGGAAAATCCGCGGCAACGATGAATCTTTGGTTTTTTTTGTTAGTATCTTAACAGTGCCTTTGCCCTGACAGGGAATCGTCTGTGCCCGCAGAGGAATGTCATGCCGCCCTGATATCTTCCTCTGACGGACCGCCACTTATCACGGAACGGGAGGAGTTCATGCTTGTCAACCGCGGATTACGGCATCAGATCGAACGGATGCTCGCGTCGACCGATGTAGCAATCAACGGCGATCGCCCCTGGGATATCAGGATCAAGGACAGGCGTTTCTTTCCACGCGTCATCGCCCAGGGAAGTTTCGGCTTTGGCGAATCCTACATGGACGGCTGGTGGGACACCGAATCCCTGGATCAGCTCCTCTATCGCCTGATCCGGGCTCGATTACAGGACAAACTCCCCTCCGTGGTCACTCTGACAACCTCTTTCAAACACCGGTTGCTCAACTGCCAGTCGCTGCGCCGGGCTTTTACCGTGGGCGAAAAGCATTACGATATCGGCAATGACCTGTATCGTGACATGCTCGATTCGCGCATGATCTACAGCTGCGGCTACTGGCGCAATGCCCGGACCCTGGACGAGGCCCAGGTCGCCAAGCTCGACCTGATCTGTCGCAAGCTCCAGCTGCAGGCCGGCCAGAAGGTTCTCGACATCGGTTGCGGCTGGGGTGGCTGTGCCCGTTATCTCGCCGAGCACTATGGCGTTGAGGTGGTCGGCATCACCATTTCCAAGGCCCAGGCAGACCTTGCGGTGGAGAACTGCCGGGGATTGCCGATCGACATCCGGGTTCAGGATTATCGTGAAATCGAGGGCACCTTCGACCGCGTCGTATCCATCGGCATGTTTGAACATGTCGGCTACAAAAACTACCGCACCTATTTTCGCAAGGTCGCCGAGCTGCTCAAGGAGGATGGCCTGTTCCTGCTCCACACCATTGGCGCCAACAAGTCCACGCGGCACACCGATCCATGGTTTGACCACTACATCTTTCCCAACGGCATGATCCCTTCGGCACGACAGATCAGCGCCGGCTTTGAGGGTCTCTTTGTCCTCGAGGACTGGCACAACTTCGGCGTTGATTACGACAAGACCCTGATGGCCTGGTACGCGAACTTTACTGCCGCCTGGCCGCGCCTGCGCCACCATTACGATGAACGTTTCCGCCGCATGTGGACCTATTACCTGCTCTCCTGTGCCGCGTCCTTCCGGGCCCGGCACAACCAGCTCTGGCAGGTTGCCCTGTCCCCCCGGGGCCTTGCGGAAACCTGCTACTTTCCGCGCTGACGTTCTCCAGGAGACAGCCACCAGGGTCAACAGCCGCAGCAGCGGGGGCGCTGCGTCATTAAGGGGGGATCAGAGCGCTGGTTCCTTCACGCCATCCCCGCGACCGGTCGACGGCTGGCGATGATAGCCACGGCGGTACTGCAAAAACACCAGATGCGGGCAGATCCGGAATGTTTAACCGCAGGGTTTTATGCTAGTCTCACTCGCACCGGTCACCCCTCCCCTCCCGTTACGGAGTCGCCCATTATGGTTCAGAAAGATCAGCATCCGGGCAAGCTGCTCGGTCTCTCCGGCGCCTACTGGGAAACCTGTGCGCTGCATGCAGCGGTGAAACTCGACCTGTTTTCCGCCATTGGCGATAGCTCCTGCAGCGCCGCCACGGTGGCGCAGGCGCGCGATGCCGATGCCCGGGGGACAACGATGCTCCTTGATGCCCTGTGCGCCATGGAACTGCTCGGCAAAACCCGGGACCGTTACCACAACACCACCGACGCACGCACGTTTCTGTGCAAGGATTCGCCGCGCTATGTCGGCTTCATGATCCTGCACCACCATCACCTGGTTGAAGCCTGGTCGCGGCTGGATGAAGCCGTCGTAACCGGTACGCCGGTCAACCCCCTGATCCCGCACGACGAAGAAAGCCGCCGGGAAAGTTTTCTCATGGGGATGTACAACCTCGCCATGGGCATGGCGAGGTTGTACATCCCCATGAGAAAACTTTCCCGGCGGTTTTCTTCGTCGTGCGGGATCAGGGGGCTGACCGGCGTACCGGTTACGACGGCTTCATCCAGTCGCGACCAGGCTTCAACCAGGTGATGGTGGTGCAGGATCAT
>JAWOIX010000103.1:0-5166 GCA_046484405.1 Pelovirga sp. | reverse complement strand
ATGATTCGCTTTTCGGGATTCTCCTGGGTGGCGGTTCGCTGCTGCTGGTGGCCTGGGGCTACGAAAAGCTCACCGGCCGCGAGGGAATGGGGGGCGGGGATATCAAACTGCTTGCCATGTTCGGGGCCTTTCTCGGCTGGCAGGCGGTGCTGCCGGTCATTTTCTTTGCGTCTCTGGTGGGCACCCTGGTGGGTGTGCCGCTGATGCTGTGGCAGAAAGGGGATACCCGCCTGGCGATCCCTTTTGGTCCGTTCCTGGCCCTTGCCGCACTGATCTACCTGTTCTGGGGACCGCAGATCATGGCCTGGTACCTGGGCCTGATGCGCTAGTGATGATGGCGTTGCGGCACAATGGCCGCACTGTTGTGACGTCCGTAAAGCCGCGCCCCATTGTTCGCTGATATCAGCAACATCGGCAACTCTGTGCATGCATGTGGCACTTTTGCCCAGGACATTTCGGTGTGATGCTTTGTGCTTCATGCACCATTGATGCAGTTGCATTGGCAACTTATACAATCTTGATGAGGATCTTTTGATTTTATTTATTGGTTTAGTCTAAAACTTCTTGACAACGATAAGCCCTGACCTATAATTATGCACAATTTGATATCCATTATTTCATGTAATAAATGGGGTCTGGTCGATGTCGCACAATCGCGTCAAGGATGTGCGGGAAGAGCTGCTGATGAGCAAGGCAGAGCTGGCCCGCAAGGCGAATCTTTCGCCTTTAACGATCACCCGGATTGAGCGGGGGAGTCCTTGCCGGATGGAAACCATGCGCAAGATCATCCTGGCTTTAGGCTACAAGCTTTCGGATAAAGGCAAGATTTTCCCGGACGGGTAAATCTCTGGTGAACAGGTGCCAGATCTTTTGGGGACTCTCTTTTCGACTGGATAAAACATGTTCGCATCGAAAAAAGATATTGTCGGTATTGATATCGGCACAAGTGCGGTGAAGATGGTGCGTCTGCGCCAGGCGCGCGGCGCCTACCACCTGCAGAACATCGGCATGATGCCACTGGATCCGGAAACGATCATTGACAATGCCATCATGGATTCACCGGCGATCGTCGACGCGATCCAGAACCTCCTCACCTCGATGAAAATCAAGACGAAGCAGGTGGCGACTTCGGTCTCCGGTCACTCGGTGATCATCCGCAAGATCAGCCTGCCGCTGATGACCGAAGCCGAACTGGACGCGTCGATCCAGTGGGAGGCGGAGCAGTACATCCCCTTCGACGTCTCTGAAGTGAATATCGATTTCCAGATCATCGGTCCCGACAGCAAGGACCCGTCGATGATGAACGTGGTGCTGGTGGCGGCCAAGAAAGAGTTCGTCAACGACTACGTGGCGATCTTCACCGACGCCGGCCTCGAGCCGGTGGTGATGGACATCGACTGCTTTGCCGTGGAGAACATGTTCGATTACAACTACGGCTTTGTCGAGAACGAAGTCATCGCGCTGATCGACCTGGGTGCCAGCGCCACCAGCGTGAACGTGCTGCGCGGCGGGGTGTCGGTGTTTACCCGCGACATCCAGACCGGCGGCAATCTCCTCAGCCAGGAACTGCAGAAGCGTCTCGGCGTCAGCAGTGAAGAGGCGGAGCGCATTAAGATGGGGGCGCGTGACGTGGTGGATCTTGAGGAAGAGGCGATCGAGGATGTCCTCGATGATGCAACCGAGAACATGGTCCAGGAGGTGCAGCGGTCCCTCGACTTTTTCGCCGCGACCTCGAGCGGCGAACAGATCGGCAAGGTCTACCTGACCGGTGGGGTAGCGGCGTCGGAACGTATCCGTTCCACCCTGGCGAATCGCCTGGTACTCGATGTTGAGTGCATGGACCCGTTCCGCAACATCGTCATCAACGAAAAAGAGTTCGATAAAGAATACCTTGCTGCCATTGGTCCGATGTTCTCCGTTGCGACCGGGCTGGCAATGAGGAAGGTGGGTGACAAATGATCCGGATCAACCTTCTTCCCATCAGGGCGGCCCAGAGAAAGCAGAAGATGCGCTCCCAGCTGTCCGTCTTCGTGCTGATCCTGGTGCTCGCCGTCGCCGTCTGTGGCGGGCTCTACATTCAGCAGCAGCGCACCAATGACAATTTACAGGCCGAGATCGCTGACATCAATCGCCGCAACGCCGAACTGCAGGCGCGCATCGGCGAGGTGCGTGATATCGAAAAGAAAAAAGCGGATCTGGAACAGAAGCTGACGGTTCTTGGGAAACTCAAGAGTGACAAAACCGGGCCGGTGCGGTTGCTCGACGATTTGAGCAATGCCCTGCCTGACGAGCTCTGGTTGACCAGTTATGCCGAGCAGAACGGCAGTATCGACCTGGCGGGGGTGGCAGACACCGAGCAGAGGGTTGCCCTGTTCATGCAGCAACTGGAAGCATCGGGTCACTATAGCAATGTCGAGTTGAGTGTGACTGAGCAGACAACGGTAGGAAATCGTAAAATGCAGAGATTCAGTCTCAAGGGTCGGGCCGTGACCCCCGTGACCAATTAGACAGGATGTTGATACGATGAATCCGAGAATTGAAAAAATACTCAATCTTCCGGCATATCAACGATTTCTCATTGTGCTGCTGCTGGTTGGTCTCATCGGCGGACTCTTCTATTTTCTTGTCTACGAGGAACAACGGCTGGAACATGAGCGCCTCGTCAGCCAGCGCGACTCCGCCATGACGGTTCTGCAGCGCAACCAGCGCATCGCCGACAACCTCGAAGTCTACCGCGCCGAGTACAACGCACTCCTGGTGCGCCTTGAGGAAGCTCTCGAAGAGCTGCCCCTCGACAAGGAAATTCCCACGCTGCTGACCAAGATCGCATCCCTGGCACAGGAGAAGGGCCTCGATGTCCTGCGCTTCAGACCCCTGGCGGAAGTACCCCGGGATTTCTATGCGGAAGTGCCGGTGGAGCTGCGGTTGGCCGGATCCTATCACCAGGCGGCCCTGTTTTTCGATGCGGTCAGCAAGATGGAGCGAATCGTGAATATCCAGGGACTGAAACTGGGTGGGGCCAGGGAGGTGGATGGGCGCACCTCTCTCAGTATTGATTGCCGTGCCATTACCTTCCGGTTTCTCGGAGACAGGCAAAACGACTAGTTGAAAGGTGGTACGCTCAGATGAATTTTCACAGGTTCCATGTTTCAGGACTGTTTTTCGCCTTGCTGGTCTTGCTTCTGTTTACCGCTGCCACGGTGGCCGTGGCACAGCAGGAAACCACCGGGGCCGACAGCACTGAAGCAGCAACGACGGTGGAAGCACCTGCGGTGGAGGGGGCTCCTGTTCAGAATGGCGCTGCGTTTGTTTACCACCCGCGTGGACGCCGTGACCCCTTTACCCCCCTGGTGCGCAAGGATGAGCCTCTTGCCGAGGTGGTCAAGACAACCCGGCGTCCCGAGCAGCTGCGCGGACCCCTTGAGCGGTTTGAACTGACCCAGCTGCGTCTCATTGCCGTACTGGTGATCAAGGGCGATCCCCGTGCCATGGTGTCCGCCCCGGACGGCAAGAGCTACACGGTGAAACTTGATGACTACATCGGTCTCGACGGCGGCCGGGTGAAGGCGATTCAGACCAGGGTCATGGGGGAGGATGACTCTGGGGTACGGGTGGTAAAGAATCCTGATCGTATCGTGGTGGAGGAGGTCGGCATCGACACCCTCACCGGGAAGACTGTCAAAGAAGAGCGTTATATCACACTGTGATGCAGGCTGGGCGGATGGCTGGTTATGCTCCGATGACTTTAGGGGAATGAATATGAGAAGAAGCACTGTGCTCCTCAGTATGTTGTTTTTGTTATTCAGCGTCGTGGCCGTTTTGCCTGTTGCCGCTGAATCCTTATCGACCGTCACCGTGGATGATCGCCAGGTGTCGCTTACTGCCACGACCGGGGTCGATCAGGTTCGCTATTTCACTCTCGATTCCCCCAAGCGCCTGGTTGTTGATTTCTATGGTGTCACTCCGGGGTCACATGCGCAGGAGATCCCTTTAAGTGCGGGATTTGCCATGCTCAGAACCGGGACCCTGGAAAACCGCACCCGTTTCGTCTTTGATGTGGCGGGTGAGCAGTTCCCGACCTTCAACGTGGCGACAGGCAGTGACGGCGCCATTGTGACCTGGGAAGCGGCGCAGACGACGACCTTCGCAGCCCTCGCCGAACCGGCCACCCAGGGCAGTGCCAAGATCGACGCCATCGATTTCCGCCGCGATAACGGTGAGTCCCGCCTGATGATTACCATCAGTGGCCAGACCCGGGCAACGACACCGGAGCGGGATGGCAACAAGGTGCAGTTTTCCCTGCCTAACACCACCCTGCCACGCGCACTGCGCCGCGAGTTTGATACGCTGGCGTACCCGAGCGCCCTGCACTCAGCGACGCCCTACCTGGTCAACGCCGCCGGCCGCCCGGAAGTCCGCATGGTGGTCCTGCTCAAGGGCGATGTTGATTACCGCCTGGAGAAGGTGACCGGTGGTTACGCATTTATCGTAAACGATGGCATTTACAGCCAGACCTCCCCGGTCGTTTCCGGGACGACCGCCCTGTCGGCTCCCGGCAAGAGGGCTGGCGCTCCTGCTGCCCCTGCAACCGCCGCGGCACCGGTTCCGGTGGTGACGGCGACAGGACAGCCGCATGCCTTGACCAAGTACAGCGGGGAAAAAACCTCCCTGGTGTTCGATAACGCGGAAGTGCGCGATATCCTGCGCCTGATCGCGGAAATCAGTGACCTGAATATCATCGCCTCTGATGATGTGAGCGGCAACGTCACCCTGCGCCTGATTGATGTTCCCTGGGACCAGGCCCTCGACCTGATCCCAGGGAACATCAATCAGACGCAGGGTAACGTTGCCGCTCACATCATCAGAGGCGATGATATTCAGGTCACTGATTTCCGCGATCAGACGCAGGATATCACGCACTTCCGCGTTATCGAACACCAGGGAGGTTTTTTCCCCGCTGTACTTAGTCAAGGCATGCGGCTGTCCTGTCGCCGTCACCACCGGAACCTGTGCCGCGGCGGTTGCAGGGGCAGCAGGAGCATCAGCCCTCTTGCGGGGAGCCGACAGGGCGGTCGTCCCGGAAACGACCGGGGAGGTTTGACTGTAAATGACATCGTTCACGATAAATGCGTAACCACCGGTGACCTTCTCCAGGCGGTAATCAAC
>JAWOIX010000010.1:0-85736 GCA_046484405.1 Pelovirga sp. | reverse complement strand
CAAACAAGTTTGGTGGGAGCATTGAGTTTCATAATAAAAACCTTTCTCCTAAATGAATGAATGATTGAATAGACCTGGGTCAATTACCCAAGCAACAATATTATAACATTTTTCAATTTGTGAATAAATTAATTTAGCATGAGAAATTCTCAAGTAATGTTGCGTGCTGATTTTCCCCTGGCCTACATTGCCCTGCAGCTCAAGGAGGTGTTCGGCCTTGAGGATATCAACGATCTGCCGATTTCCTATGACATCGCCTGGTATGAGCAGAAGGCGGTTGTGGTACTGCTCGCCCTGCTGGGACTCGGGGTCAAGCACATTCGTCTCGGACCGACATTGCCGGCTTTCCTGTCCCCCAATGTCGCCAAGGTCCTGGTGGAAAATTTTGACATCAAGCCAATCGGCGATGTGGCCACCGATGTTGCTGCGATCATGGCGGGTAACTGAAAAATTGTTTGACCAGCTGTAGAGTGTAAAAAAAGGCGGAAAGGTCGCAGGCGACCCTTCCGCCCTTTTTTTGTCTGCAGGATATCCGGCGCTGCCGTCCTCGGATGGAATCAGAGGTTGATGTTTTTCGTGCTTCTTGGCAGAATGCTGCGGCCGGACCGAACCCTGATCTTTTAGCGTCCCGCCCCCTGGCACCGGGCGCCGGACTTTGCATCGCAACCGGGAATGAATCCATGACCTACGGCAGAAAAGCAGGCATTCTCTATTTTGGCATACCATCGGGCAGTCTCAACGAGCAGGTGTTGCGCCTGCTCGAGAAGTCGGGTCGTCCGCTCAAGCCCGGGCGCAATTACGAGATGATGGGGCCCTACGACAAGGATGTCATCTTCCGCGTCCTCGACCGCAAGGAGATGGCGCAGAAGGTGCGTGACGGCATTGTCGATTGCGGGATCACCGGCAAGGATTACGTCTTCGAAGCGGGCCTCGAGGACCAGGTCGAGGTGATCGGTGATTTCATTTTCTCCAAGTACACCAATCAGCCCTCACGCCTGGTTCTTGCCACCCGCGAGGAATCGGGCATTGCCAGCCCGGCGGACTGTCGCAATAAAATCATCGCCACCGAGCTGCCCAACCTGACCCGCCGGCGCATGAAGGAACTCTTCGCTCTGGACGATATCCAGATCATGCGCAGTGAAGGCAAGACCGAAGCCAAGGTCCTGATGGGCGAATCGGATGCCTTCACCGATATCACCGAGACCGGTGCAACCTTAAAGGCCAACGGCAACGTCATCATCGCCGAGCTGTTTACCTCCAACCCGCAACTGATTGCCAATCGCGCCGCTGTCGCTGATCCCGCCAAGCTGGAAAAGATGGAGGATATCCGGATCTGCATCGATGCGGTTTTGCGGGCTGAGCGCGAACCGGTGTTCATGGTCTTCATGGATGTTCCGACCCGGGTGCTGTCCGAGGTGGAAGGGATGCTCCCGTCGGTTGTGTCGCCGACGGTCAGCCCGGTGATCGACGCCCAGTGGTGCAGCGTCTCGGTGGTGATTCGCGAGTCACAGCTGAACATTCTGGCACCGAAACTGTTGCGCCTCGGGGTGGACGGCATCGTGCCGATTCCGGTGCCGAAGGTGTTTACCCAGGATATGGTCAGTCCCAGGCATTTTTGACGGGTACGCTGATCTTTTTTCCCGAGAGAGAGAATTTATGGACAAGAAGGTTGTGGAAGAGGGGAGCGAACTGCTCATCGATTTTGCCAAGCGCGGCGGACTGATTCCAACCGTCGTCCAGGATGACCGGGACGGGCGGATTCTCATGCTTGCCTATGTGAACGAGCTGGCCCTGCAGACGACCCTGGAAAAGGGGATGGCGACCTTCTGGTCGACGTCGCGTGACGAGCTCTGGACCAAGGGGGAGACCTCTGGCGATTATCTCAAAATCGTCGAGATCCTCACGGACTGTGATCAGGATGCCCTGGTTTACCGGGTCCTTCCCCAGGGGGGCGGTGCCTGTCACACCCGCGACGCTGCCACGGGACAGACGCGGGCCAGCTGTTTTTATCGCCGGGTGCGCCTCGCCGACCGCTCGCTGGTACCGGTCTAGCCCGACACCGTCTGCCGTGCCGCATGCCCTTAAGCGCGCAGCATCCGGCGTTTTTGCCGGCACCACCGGCGCAGCGGACCACATTCAGCCAGCGCCAGGATCGTACAGGATCCGGACCGCCGGCCCTGGTCTTTTTGTTTCGACCCGGCAACGACTTCTGCTATGGTGCAGAGGCGTTTGCCTTCCTGGAGAAGCCCATGTTGGATGCCAAGTCACAGCGCCTGCCGCCACAAAACCTTGAGGCAGAAATGTCGGTTCTGGGCGGGGTCATGCTCGAAAATGAAGCGCTGAACCGGGCTCTGGAGCTGCTGACGCCGGGGGATTTCTACCGTGAAAGTCACCGCAAAATTTTCCATGCGCTGATCCGTCTGTCCGACAAGAACGAGCCGGCCGACCTGGTGACCCTGACCGCCGAGCTGAAGCTGCGTCAGGAACTCGATGCTGTCGGCGGCAACAGCTATCTTGCCTCCCTGGTCGACTATGTGCCGACCGCGGCGAACATTACCTACTACTGCCGGCTGGTCAAGGAGAAGGCCGTCGCCCGCAAGCTGATTGAGGTCTCAACGGAGATTGCCACCCGGGGATACGAGGGCGGCGACATGGAGGAGATCCTCGACCAGGCGGAGAAGGCGATCTTCGAGATCGCCGAGAATCGCACCCGGCCGTCCTACTACCCGGTTCGCGATATCCTCAAGGACACCTTCCGGTCGATTGAAAAACTCTACGAGCGCAAGGAACTGGTCACCGGTGTCCCGACCGGTTATCACGATCTCGACAAGATGACCGCCGGGCTGCAGCCCAGCGACCTGATTATTGTCGCCGGCCGGCCTTCCATGGGGAAGACCGCCTTTGCCCTGAACGTTGTTGAATACGCGACGACCCACGCGGAAAATCCCGTTCCTGCCGTCATCTTTTCCCTCGAAATGAGCAAGGAACAGCTGGTGCAGCGGATGCTCTGCTCCCTTGCCAAGGTCGATGCCGGGCGGCTGCGTACCGGCCACCTGGGGGAGTCGGACTGGCCGAAGCTGACCATGGCCGCCGGCCAGCTGAACGAGACGCAGATTTACATCGACGACACGCCGGCGATCTCTGTTCTCGAATTGCGCTCCAAGGCGCGCCGCCTCAAGGCGGAGCAGGGGCTCGGGCTGATCGTCGTCGATTACCTGCAACTGATGCGCGGCAGCAATCCGGAAAGTCGCCAGCAGGAGATTTCAGAAATCTCGCGTTCCTTGAAGGCACTGGCCAAGGAGCTCTCGGTGCCTGTTGTTGCCCTTTCGCAGCTCAACCGCTCCCTTGAGAGCCGCACCGACAAGCGTCCGCTGATGGCTGACCTGCGTGAATCGGGAGCCATTGAGCAGGACGCCGACGTCATCATGTTCGTCTACCGCGAGTCGGTCTATTGCGAGGACTGCAAGAGCCGTGAAAAAACCTGTGACAAGGGGCATGACAAGGATGCCGAGATCATTATCGGCAAGCAGCGTAACGGACCGATCGGCACCGTTCATCTGACCTTCCGTGGTGAGTTCACCCGCTTCGAGAACCAGGCACGACGCGAAGAAGGCTACTAGTCCCGTGCGCTTTCGGGCAGCCTGGTGCCAGGTGCGCTAGTCGCCGTTGCCGCGCCTGACATCAATCTCCAGGGTTTTGATTTTTTTGCGCAGGGTGTTGCGGTTGATCCCGAGGATCTCGGCAGCGCGCACCTGGTTGCCGCGGGATTTCTGCAGGACGAGATTGATCAGCGGACGTTCCACCTGGTGCAGGACCATTTCGTAGAGGTTGTTCATCTCGCTCAGGTTCATCCGCGTCAGGGAGCTTTCCAGCTTGCGGCAGATCAACGCCTCGAGGGAATCCTCGCGCTGGAGCGTCGGCGCTTCACTGCACAGACCGGGGAAGTCAGGGGGGGTCAGTACGTGGTTGGGGCAGAGCAGCGCTGCCCGTTTGATGATATTCTCCAGCTCCCGGACATTACCCGGCCAGTCATGGGCGTTGAGCAGCGCGAGGGCGTCGGGGCTGCACTCGATGGTGCCGATGCCGAAGTCCTGCTGGGCCCGCTGGAGAAAAAAATCGACCAGCATGGGGATGTCCTCGCGGCGGTCACGCAGCGGCGGCAGGACGATGGGGACGACGTTGAGACGGTAGTAAAGATCTTCACGGAAGCTGCGCTCTTTGACCTGCGCGGCGATATTCTGATTGGTCGCCGCGACGATCCGGACATTGACCTGCAGGGTCTGGTGGCCCCCGGTGCGGGTGATCTCCTTTTCCTGTAACACCCGCAGCAGCTTGGCCTGCAACTCCAGCGGCATATCGCCGATTTCATCGAGAAACAGGGTTCCACCTTCGGCCTGTTCAAACTTCCCCGCCTTGCGTTCGTTGGCGCCGGTAAATGCCCCGCGCTCATGACCGAACAGCTCGTTTTCCAGCAGCTCCCGTGGAATTGCGGCGCAGTTCAGCGCAATAAAGGGCTTGCCCAGGCGCGGGCTGTTGACGTGAATGGCCCGGGCGATCAGCTCCTTGCCGGTTCCGCTTTCCCCGGTGATCAACACGGTGACGTCGGACCCGGCGACGCGCCCGAGAACCTTGTAGACCTCCTGCATCGCCTTGCTGTTGCCGATGATGGAACGCCCGAGGCGGTACTGCTCCTGCAACTCCCCCTTGAGCTGGTCCATCTCTTCGGTCACCGCCGCGGCCTTGGTGGCCTTGAGAATGATGGCATCGAGGGCGGTCAGGTCGAAGGGCTTGGTGAGATAGTCGTAAGCGCCGTTTTTCATGGCCGCGACAGCATGTTCCATCGTCGCTTCGGCAGTCATGATAATGACGAGAACCCCCGGGTGCTCGTCGCGGATGAACTTGAGCAGCTCCAACCCGCTCAGTCCGGGCATCTTGATGTCGAGGATGGCCAGGTCGTAGTGGTTTTTCTGGACCAGTTCCCTGGCCCGTGTGCCGTCTTCCGCGAGATCGACAACGTACCCCTGTTTTTTCAGCGCTTTCGACAGAACCCAGCGGATGCTTTCTTCGTCGTCGGCGACCAGAATGCGTGAAATGGCCATCTGAACTACCTCGTTTTGCTTTCCTGGGGATTGCCGTTACGCAGCAGGGGGAGCGAGACCGTTGCCGTCGTCCCGCCGTCGGGACGATCGTTCAGGTGCAGCAGCCCGCCGTGATCGGCGATGATTTTCTGGCAGATGGGCAGTCCCAGTCCACTGCCGGTGTCCTTGGTCGTATAAAACGGAGTGAAAATCTGTTCCAGCTCGGCCCGGGACAGCCCGGGTCCACGGTCGCTGATGCGGATCTGCACCAGGGGGGTCGGCCGGCAGCCCTCGAAACTGAGATAGTAGTCGGCATCGATGCGTGTTTCAATGGTTATCTCGCTCTGCTCGGCGGTTGCTTCCCAGGCATTCTTGAGCAGGTTGAGAAACAGCCTGGTCAACAGGTCGCTATCGCCGGATATCTCCGGCAGACTTGGATCGAGGAGCAGCTGAAAACGGATGCCGCGCGCGGCGACGGTGTTGCGATGCAGGGTCACGATCTCGTCGATCAACTGGTTGATGTTGACCGGATCCGACTGCCTCCGGCGGGGCGCGGAGAGGTTGAGCAGCTCTTCGATGATCCGGTTGACCCGCTCGGTTTCGCGGATGATCAGCTTGGTATATTCCTGCAGTTCCGGTTTATCCTCAAGCTCCATCTGGAGCAGCTGGGCGGAGCCGCGGATTCCCCCGAGAGGGTTCTTGATTTCGTGGGCAAGGCCCGCTGCCATGGTGCCGACCATGGTCAGGCGGTCGGCATGGCGGACCGCTTCCTCAAGGGAGCGCACGCGGGTGACATCATGGAGGATAATGATGGCCCCCTGCTGAGCGCAGGTCGACGAGAGGATGGGAGATACCGTGACGCTGACCAGGCGTTCCCGGCGGCGTCCCGACCCGCTGAAGGTGATCGTCTCATGATCGGAGATCGAGCGTCCTTCCGCCAGGGCGGTGCCGGTCAGGTCACAGAGGGGCTTGTGCCACTTGAAACAGTCATAAAAAGATTTGCCAAGGCACTGTTTTTCAGAAAAGCCGGTGAAATTCTGCGCCGCCGGGTTGAACAGCGTGATGATACCGTGTGGATCCACCGCAATCACGGCATCGTCGATATTCTCCAGAATCGAGGCGTAGTCATCAGCGGGCAGGCGATTGGCGATGCTCATCCTCTCCTCCCGGCTGAAAAAAGTTTTCGGTCAGTGCGAGCATGTCCGGCAGGCTCCGGGTCGCCTGCAGCAGCGTTCTGAAATGGCTTGCGCCGCTCATGCCGCGCGCGTACCAGCTGACATGTTTACGCATATCCAGAAGGGTTTTGTGGTCACCGAACTGCTCACGATGCAGCGCCATATGGCGGGTGACCAGCTGCAGCTTTTCCGCCGTGGTCGGTGCCGGACAGGTTGTCCCCGCCAGCAGGGCATTCAGCTGGCTGATCAGCCAGGGGTTGCCGTAACCGCCCCGCCCGATCATCAGCGCGTCGCAGCCGGTCTCGCGGAACATCCTCATGCCGTCCTCGGCAGTCATGACGTCGCCGCTGCCAAACACCGGTATGGCCAGCGCCTGCTTGAGTTCGCCGATGTGCTGCCAGTTTGAAGTGCCGCTAAAACCCTGGCAGCGGGTGCGGGGATGCAGGGTGACGGCGTCGACCCCCTCCTCCTGGGCAATGTGGCCGACCTCGAGAAAATTGATGCTGCCGGTGTCCCAGCCGGAGCGGATTTTTATCGTCAGCGGGCCCTGGTAGCGGGCACGAATCGTTTTGAGAATGGCGGCGATCCGCCGCGGGTTACGCAGCAGGGCACTGCCGGCGCCACTGCGGATGACCTTTTTGACCGGACAGCCCATGTTCAGGTCAATCAACTGCGCCTCGTCAGCAAGGCGTTCCACGGCCTCGCCGAGAACCAGGGGACTATCGCCAAATAGCTGAATACCCAGAGGAAATTCGTCTGGATCCGTGACCAGGAGCTGTCGCGTACTCTCGCCGTCGCGAATCAGTCCGTTGGCGCTGATCATTTCGGTGAAGACCATCCCCGCCCCGTGCGCCTTCATGATCCGCCGGTAGGGCAGGTTGCTGATGCCGGCCATGGGCGCAAGAAGGATCGGACTGGTCAGGGAGAGGGTCTTTATGGTGGGTCGCGTTGTCTGCATAATAATTGGGCATTCTAGCACCGAAAGCAGGCAGGGCAAGAGAAAAAAGTGGCTGAGTGGACATAATCTGTTCACCGGGCTTTTCCGTGATTTTGGATACTGTATACAACTTACAACTTGACAATCCGGGGGCAAGTTGCTAGAACATCATTTGAGAATTCTGCTGGCGGGGGAGAGCAACAGCCCGTCCCCGCAATAAAATTCCAGAGTCATCAACGTGCTTTTCCAGAGACTGCGGAAACCTTCGGGTTCCTGTTGCAGGCTTCGGCCGCAGCGGGAACTTTCACAATGAAATCTGTATTGTCCGCACTGCGGAAATGTTGTTTCCTGGCCCGAATGGGCATCAATAAACTGTTCTAACACCCACAAAAGGAGAGAGAGCATGTCCACATTGAAAGCTGTTTTAGCGCAGAAGATCGCCGACCATCGTCCCCGGACAACCAAGCTTGTCAAAGAGTTCAGTGATGTCAGTCTTGGTGAGGTGACGATCGGTCAGGCGATTGGTGGCGCACGGGGCATCAAGTGCCTGGTCACAGATATTTCCTATCTCGATCCGATGGAAGGGATCCGTTTCCGCGGCAAGACCATTCCTGAAACCTTTGAGGCGCTGCCCAAGGTTCCCGGCAGTGAATACCCCTATGTTGAAGGCTTCTGGTGGATGCTGCTGACCGGCGATGTGCCGACCATGGAGCAGACCCTTGAAGTTGTCGAGGACTGGAAAAAGCGTTCCCAGGTGCCTGCCTATGTGATCGACGTGCTGCGTGCCATGCCGCGCGACTCTCACCCGATGACCATGTTCTCCACGGCCATTCTGACGATGCAGCGTGACTCGGTCTTCTCCAGCACCTATTCCTCCGGCAAGTTCAACAAGATGAACTGCTGGGAAGACATGTACGAAGACGCCACCAACATGATGGCCAAGCTCGGCCCCATCGGCGCCTACATTTACCGGATGAAGTACATGGGTGATACCCATATCGAAGCCGATCCGGAACTCGACATGGGCGGCAACTTCGCCCGCATGATGGGTATCCCGGCTCCTTATGATGATGTCGCACGGATGTACTTCATCATTCACTCCGACCATGAGTCGGGCAACGTGTCTGCCCACACCACGCACCTCGTCGCTTCGGCCCTGTCCGATGCCTATTATGCCTACAGTGCCGGTATCAACGGCCTGGCCGGCCCGCTCCACGGCCTGGCCAACGAGGAAGTGCTGCGCTGGACCCAGAACTTCATGCAGCAGCTGGGCGGCCAGGTGCCGACCGAGGAGAAGCTCAAGGAAGCCCTCTGGGCAACCCTCAACAGCGGCCAGGTGATTCCCGGTTATGGCCATGCCGTTCTGCGCAAGACCGATCCGCGCTACACGACCCAGCGTGAGTTCTGCATGAAGACCGAAGGTCTCAAGGACTACCCCCTGTTCCAGCTGGTCAAGATGATCTTCGAAGTGGCACCCGGCGTTCTGACCGAGCATGGCAAGGCGAAGAATCCCTGGCCGAACGTGGATGCCCAGTCGGGTGTCATCCAGTGGTACTACGGTGTGACCCAGTACGAATTCTATACCGTGCTGTTCGGTATCGGCCGTGCCCTGGGTTGCCTGGCCAACATCACCTGGGACCGTGCCCTGGGTTACGGCATCGAGCGGCCCAAGTCGGTCACCACCGAGATGCTCGAGAAAGCCGCCGGCATCAAGTAATTGATGCACTAACATCTGCAGTTGTCGTATGACATCCGGGAGGCCCTGTTAAAGGCGCCTCCCTTTTTTTCTTTGATGCTATACTATGATGGTCGGTAAAGGTGGCCTGTGCAGTTGCACCCGCCGCAACAACGGAGCAATAATTCTTTTTGGAAAAGGACAAAGGAGTCACGATCATGACCAGACGGATAATGAGCGCTATGCTCGTCGCCAGCCTGACCCTTGCACTGATCGGCTGTGCAACCAACACAACCCACGAACAGACCAAGAAAGGCGCCGGCTTCGGGGCGGCTCTCGGTGCCGCCACCGGCGCGATCATCGGTTATCAGAGTGATAAGGGCAGCGGCGCCCTGCGCGGGGCGCTGATTGGTGGCGCCGCCGGTGGCGCCCTCGGCGCCGGTGCCGGTGCCTATATGGACAAGCAGCAGACCGAATTCGAACGCGAACTGGCCGATGAGCAGGACCGCCATCAGATTGAGATCGAGAGACAGCAGAACGAAGTTCTCCGGCTGACGATGAGCAGCGAGGTTTCCTTCGATTTTGACTCCGCCCGGGTCAAGCCATCCTTTCATTCTTCCCTCGACAAGATTGCCGAGATCATGAACCGCTATCCACAGACGGATATCGTGGTGGTCGGGCACACGGACAGCGTCGGTGCGGCCCAGTATAACCTCGAGTTGTCGCTGCGCCGTGCCAACGCCGTTGCCGATTATCTCATGGCACATGGTGTGGTACGCGAGCGCCTGGGAACGGAAGGGCGCGGTTCTCTGGAGCCGGTTGCGACAAATGATACCGCTGCCGGACGGGCGCAGAACCGTCGGGTGGAAATTTACGTCGTACCAAAATAGGCGGCTGATCGGCATCCGCAAGAGCCGAGGTTGGGTTGACAAAAAAAGAGCCCCGTGCACAGGGGCTCTTTTTTTGTCGACGGAACTGACCGGTCTTACTTCTTTTCTTTTTCCTTGCGGGTGGCATAGATCAGCAATTTCTGATCGGTGTAGCTTTCCACCTCGCCGGCGAAGGATTCGATTTTGAAGAAATCGTGGACCTTTTTCGGCGCGTCCATGAAAAACCGGTTGAGCTCCTGGATCTTGGCGCGATTCAGCCCCGCCGTCTTGACCCACTCCTGGAAGTCGTGAACTTTGGGGATGACCAGCATCTCCTGCAGAATCAGCTCCGCATCCTCGATCATCTGCCGCCAGTCCTCCTCACTGTAGGCCCTGACATGGGTCGGGTTGCGCATTTTTTCCATGGTCTGAAAAAACTCCGCGATTTCCGGATCGGCCGGCATCAGCGTGTCGATAATGACCATGCGCCCGCCGCGGCGTAAGACCCGGTGAAACTCACGCAGGGCACGGGGAACATCGGAGAAGTGGTGCGAGGCGATGCGGCAGGTCAACAGGGTGAAGGACCCTGCTGGAAAGGGAAGGTCTTCCGCATCCGCTTCACGGAAGATAACATTGTCAACCAGTCCTTCCTCGGCAATGTGTTCCTGGGCTTTCTTGAGCATCTGCATGGTCAGATCAGAGGCGACCACCTGCCGGACCTTCGGCGAAAAATAGAGAGCCATGTGGCCACCGCCACAGGCGACGTCGAGCATGTTGTCTTCCTGGGTGGGTTGCAGCAGGCGTGCGGCTTCCTGTAAATCCTGACCTTCGGAAAAGTGGGTCGCTTCTACGTAGGCCGCAGCCGTGCGGCCGAATTGTTCACGTATGCGGTTCTTGAATTTTTTGTCCATGGCGAATCCTCACCTGAGTTTTCGCGGTAGTATAACACCGAAATTCTGTTATTTTAGCAGATAATGAGGAAATGGATTTTTTTTTGCCGGCAGTCCTTTTCAGCGTGCCTGCCGCGATCCGTCGTAAAGGAACACAGATGAAACAATGTCTGGTCGGCCCCGAAACCAGGCGGGTGCTGCTGCAGGGGCATCCCTGGGTGATCGCCGACCGCTATACCCGGCAATGGCCGAAAATCGCCCCCGGCGAGCTGATTGCCCTGGTGGATGAGCAGCGGCGTTTTCTTGCGACGGCCCTGGCGGATCCGGGCAGCCGGGTCGTCGCACGGGTTCTGGCGCCAACGCCATTGACCGGGATCACTCCTGCCTGGCTTGCAGACCGGTTGCACAGTGCCGCCGCCCTGCGTGAGCATGCCCTGCTTGGCGAGACGGACAGTTACCGCCTGGTCAATGCCGAGGGGGATGGCCTGCCCGGCATGACAGTGGACCGCTATGGTGATTATCTCATGCTCCAGTTCTATACGGATGCCTGGGAAGCGCATCGGGACCTGTTGACCGCAGCCCTGCAACGCGTCTTTGCCCCGCGTGGGATCTACCTGAAATTCCGGCCCCAGCAGACCCGCAGGCTGGAGGCGCAGAACAAGGGCAACCCGACCAACCCGCTGCTCTGCGGTGAGGCGGCCCCGTTGCCTCTCAAGGTCAAAGAAAACGGCCTGATCTACCAGGTGAACCTGCGCAGCGGCCTGCACACCGGACTGTTCCCTGATCAGCGGCGCAATCGCCGGGAGATCATGCAGCGTTGCCAGGGCCGCACGGTGCTCAACCTGTTCGCCTTTACCGGCGCTTTTTCCGTCGCCGCGGCAGCGGCCGGCGCCGATCGGGTGACCAGCATCGATGTGTCGGAAAAATATCTGAAGATCGCCCGGGAAAATTTTGTCGGCAATGGCATCGACCCGCACGCGCATGAGTTTCTTGTCGCCGATGTGTTTGCCGAGCTGGCACGGCTGCAGGCGGAGGGGCGTCAGTTCGACTGTATCCTGTTTGATCCGCCATCTTTTTCCACCACCAAGAAGAGTCGGTTCGCCACCCAGGGCGGGACAGCGCAACTGGTCAGCGCGACCCTGCCGTTGTTGCGTCCAGGCGGTCTGCTGTGCAGTTCCACCAACCATCAGAAGGTGATCCTCGAGGATTACCTCAAGGAACTGCGCCGCGGTGCCCTCCAGGCCGAGGCAACCCTGAAGACGCTGCTGATTCATGGCCAGCCGGAGGATTTCCCCTGTGACGTCGGGTTCCCCGAAGGGCGTTATCTCAAATTCGTTATCAGTGTAAAACCGTAGTGCAGAGGTCGTCACGATGAAGAGCATCAGCCGGGGAGGGCAGAGAAAACTCTTTCGGGGAGGCATTGTTCTGGCCGTTGTCCTGGCCCTGGTGCTGGTCGGGCTGACGAGCCGCTGGGTGTACCGGGAGACCCTGGCCGGCCTGATCGCTACCGGCGATGAACGGATGAACCTCTACACCGGGACCCTGCGCAGCGCCCTGCGCAATTACGCTTATCTTCCCTACGTCCTGTCAACCAACCAGAACATCCTCGATCTTCTCCACGGCAGAACGACGACCGCAGAAGTGAACCATATCCTGGAGATGTTGCGCCAGGAAGCCGGCTGCGAAGCCCTTTACATCATGAACGCCCTGGGAACCACACTGGCCTCAAGCAACTGGCGCGACCCATTGAGTTTTGTCGGGCATAACTATGGATTCCGCCCCTACTTTACCACCGCAAAGGAGGGCCAGACCGGGCGTTATTTCGCGATCGGCGCAACCACCGGCAACCCCGGTTATTTCATGTCCCATCCGATCTGGCAGGGAGAGCGTATCATCGGTGTCGCGGCCGTCAAGATTGACCTGACAGATCTGCAGGATGAGTGGCGTGAGGGCGGGGAAACGGTTCTGGTCAGCGACGCCAACGGTGTCCTCTTTCTTTCCAGTTACCAGAGCTGGAAATACCGCACCCTTGCCCCGCTCAACGAGGCTCAGCGCACCCTGATTCAGGCCACCCGTCAATACGGCAAACAGCCCCTCGACCTGCTGCCTCTCGAGGGCGTCGAGGTGGTCGCCGATGGCCAGCGTATCGTCGAGCTGGCGCAAACGCGCTACCTGATGATGTCGCGCTCGCTGCATGATCTGAACTGGCAGATTCATTACCTGCTGCCCCTCTCTCCTGCCGCAGAACGCAGCCGTGCGGTTGCCATTATCGGCACCGTCCTGATCCTCTTCTGGTTCGCTCTGGGCATGTACCTCAGGGAGCGGCGTCAGAAGCTGATATCGCGCCGCAAGGCCAGCGAAGCGGAAGCCCTGCTGGAAATCAACAAGCGCCTGCAGAATGAGATTGCCGAACACAATCATACCGAAAAAGCGTTACGCGAAACCCAGGCGGAACTGGTGCAATCGAGCAAGCTTGCGGCTCTTGGTCACATGGCTGCGGGCATCGTCCACGAACTCAACCAGCCGATTGCGGCGATCCGGACCCATGCTGCCAGCGGTCGTCTGCTGCTTGAGCGCCGGCAGTTCGACAAGGCACAGACGACCTTTTCTTCCATCGCACGGATGACCGAACACCTGGCGTCGATTACCGTGCAGCTGAAAACCTTTGCCCACAAGGCGCCGCCGGCAGGCAGGGAGCTGGTTGTCGTGCAGGAATGTATCGAAGAGGCCGTGATGATGACCGCGGCACTGTTCAAGGACGACCAGGTTGACCTGATCCGGGACTTTCCGGAACAGCCGGTGACCGTGAGCTGCTGTCGCGGGCGGATCAAGCAGGTGCTGATCAACCTGATCCGGAATGCTATCGATTCGATGCGTGCGGTGGAGCTGCGCCGCCTGGTGATTGCCGTTGACGTATCTGCCGAGCGTGTCGATATTGCCATCAGGGACAGCGGCGGCGGGATCCGGGCGAGCGCTATGAATGAGATTTTCACCCCGTTTTTTACGACCAAGGAGGTCGGCGAGGGGCTTGGTCTCGGACTGTCGATTTCCTACCGGATTGTCACCGATCTGGGCGGGATGATTCGTGCCAGTAACAACAGCGACGGCGGTGCGACCTTTGTCGTCTCTTTCCCGCGCCCGGCGTGCTTGAACGGATAGCCATCATGAGAGAAAAATATAATCAGGTCGTGCTGGTTGATGATGACATGGATATGCGTGCCGCCGTCGCCCAATGGTTTGAACTCGCCGGCTATCTGGTCCATTGTTTCGCCAACGCCCCGGCCGCCCTGACGCATCTGTCACGGGGCGGGGAGGGGGTGGTGGTCAGCGATCTGCGCATGCCGAAAATGGATGGCATGACCTTTCTGTCTCAGCTGAACGCCCTCGATGCGGAGATTCCGGTGGTTCTCATCACCGCTCACGGCGATGTGGAAATGGCCGTCGAGGCGATGCGGCGGGGGGCTTATGATTTCATCGAAAAGCCATTTGATCCCGAGCGTCTGCTTGACGCCGTCTCACGCGCCTGTGAAAAATATCGCCTGGTGAAGGAGAACCGCGCATTGCGCCAGCAGCTGACCGGCGCTCCAGCCATCGACCAGAGCCTGATCGGCAACAGTGCCGTCATCCGGCGGTTGCGCGAGGAAATTCTCAACCTTGCCGACACTGATGCGGCGGTGCTGATTCAGGGGGAGACCGGGACCGGCAAAGAGATCGTCGCCCGCTGCCTGCACCGGTTCGGTTCCCGCCGCGACAGCCGCTTCGTGGCTGTCAACTGCGCTGCTGTACCGGAGTCGGTGTTTGAGAGTGAGCTGTTCGGTCACGAACGGGGCGCCTTTACCGGCGCCGAACAACAGCGTGTCGGGCGTTTCGAATATGCACATCAGGGGGTGTTGTTTCTCGATGAGATCGGGTCGATGCCGCCGGCTTTACAGTCCAAGGTGTTGCGCACCCTGCAGGAGCGGGAAGTCCTGCGCATCGGCAGTAACGAACCCCAGCCCCTTGACATCCGGCTGATCTGCGCGACCAACACCAACCTGCGTGACGCCTGTCGTGCCGGGCAGTTTCGTGAAGATCTCTACTATCGTATCAACGTGGTGGAATTGACCGTTCCACCGCTGCGTGAACGGGATGAGGATATTCTCCTGCTGTTTGACTATTTTGTCGGTCAGGCAGCTGCTGCCTACAAGCGGCCGGCGCTGGCGATCAGCAGCAGTGACGCCGGACGACTGCTCCGTCACGACTGGCCCGGCAATGTGCGGGAACTGAAAAATATTGCTGAACGCTATGTTCTCTCTGCCGTTCCCCGGGACCGGCGGCTGGTGGCGGTCCTGGCAGGCAGTCAGGCTGAAGGTGATGCGCCGGAGGTCAAGGGGTCACTCCAGGAGCTGCTGCGGATGTATGAACGGATGCTGCTTGAACACGCACTGATGCGGCATCAGGGTGATGTCCAGGCGGTGATGGAAGAGCTTGACCTACCGCGCCGAACCCTCAATGAAAAAATGGTTCGTCATCAGCTCGATCGCAAAGCATATCTCTAGGCCTGTGATATAATTTTACGGCTGCGCCGTTTTCGGCAAGATTTTGCCGAAAACTTCCCCTGGGTGGCAACATCCTGCCGCTGACGGTCGTTGCGGGCTGATAAACAGGGAGCATGTTGCTGGCACGGAGCTTGCTTTTGTCAGGGCCCAAATAGAATCATGTTTTAGGCCCATTAACCACATCGTTGCCGAGGAGGAAGAACATGCGTAAAACAGGATGGTTCAAATTCAGTCTTTACCTGGTAGCACTGGCGTTCGTGGCGTTGTCCGTGGCGCCGGTCAGCGCCGCTGAAGAGCGCGATTACCTGATGGCGACCGCGTCGACGGGCGGCACCTATTACCCGGTCGGGGTTGCCCTCTCGACCCTGATCAAGGTCAAGCTGCAGCCGACCCAGAAAATCGGTATGTCGGCGATCAGCTCTGCCGGTTCCGGTGAGAACATCAAGCTGATGAACGATGGTGAGGTCCAGTTTTCCATTCTCCAGGGCCTCTACGGTGCCTGGGCATGGAACGGCACCGGGGATTACGCCGAGGCCGGCCCGCAGCGTGGTCTGCGCGCAGTGACCATGCTCTGGCAGAATGTCGAGCACTTTACCGTTCTCAAGCGCTTTGCCAAAACCGGCACCGCTGCCGACCTGGTTGCGATGAAGGGAGAGAACATGGCGATGGGACCGCGCAATTCCGGCACCCTGGGTTCCAACAAGGTCCTGCTCGGTGGCCTCGGGATCGATATTGAGAAGGATTATAACCTCGCTTACGCCGGCTATGGTCCTTCGGCGGATGCCCTGCAGAATGGCCAGGTTGCCGGGATGAGCACGCCGGCGGGAGCCCCGGTCAGCGCCGTTACCCGGGCCCTGGCAACCATGGGGGATGATATTGTTATCCTCGATTTCACCGATGAGCAGATGAAACAGGCGGACAGCGGCATGGAACTGTGGACCCGCTATGTTGTTCCGGCCGGAACCTATCCTGGTCAGACGAAAGACATCAATACCATCGCCCAGCCCAATATTCTCGCTGTCAACGCTGATATTGATGAGGATGCGGTTTACCAGATCACCAAAACCATCTATGAAAACCTGCCGTTCCTCAATGCCATTCACAGCGCCACCCGGGTTATGGCCATTGAAAAGGCCCTTGCCGGCCTGCCCCTGCCGCTGCATCCCGGCGCTCTCAAATACTACCGTGAAGTCGGGCTTGACATCCCTGCCCGTCTGATCGCCGAATAACCTTTTCCTGATCATCTGGCGACCGCTCCTGCACCGAGCGGTCGCCGCTTTTTCCGGAGCCATCTGTCATGTCTGTGAATGAATCGGAAGTTCATCCCATCGAGAGCTGGGCCCTGCTGATTATCGGGGTCGCCATCTCACTGATGCATATCTGGTTTAATGTTTTTGCCGTTCTGTCCAGCCTGTGGCAGAACGCCCTGCATTTTGCCGGGTTTGCGGTGATGGTCGCGATAACCTACCCGTTGCGCCGTGACGGGGCACTGATCTGGCGCCTGGTGGATGTCTTCCTCGGGCTTCTGGCGGCTTCATCGGCAGTTTTCCTGATCGCTCGCGAAGATGCCATCTATGCGCGTGGTATTTTCCTGGTACAGTCGGAGTGGATCGCCGGCATCATCGTCATCCTCTGTGCCATCGAGTTCACCCGCCGCGTTGCCGGCTGGTTTATCCCCGTGCTGATTGTCGTCGGGCTCACCTACATCGGCTGGTGGGGGAGCGAACTGTCGGGGATGTTCCGGTTTGGCGGCCTCGCCCCGGAGACCCTGTTGTTCCGCAGTATTTATGGTGATGACGCCCTGTTTGGTTCGATCGCCCAGATATCTTCATCCTACGTGTTCATGTTTCTGCTCTTCGGGGCCTTTCTGCTGCGCTCCGGTGCCGGGGACTTTGTCATCGATCTTGCCCGTGCCGTGGCCGGGCGGCTGGTCGGCGGTCCTGGCTTTGTTGCGGTTCTTGCGTCAGGGTTGATGGGAACGATCTCCGGTTCTGCGGTGGCCAATACCGCTTCCACCGGGGTCATCACTATCCCGCTGATGAAACGTGCCGGGTTTCCCGCGCAATTTGCTGCCGGGGCCGAGGCGGCCGCGTCGACCGGGGGGCAACTGATGCCACCGATCATGGGCGCCGGCGCCTTTGTCATGGCAACCTACACCCAGATTCCCTACACCACCATTGTCCTGGTGAGCATTCTGCCGGCGTTTCTCTATTTTGCCACGGTCGGATTCTTTATCCGCATCGAGGCGAAGCGCAGTTACGTCACGGCGCTGGACAATGAAAAGGTGTCCATCGTCGAGGTGATCAAGAAGGGGGGCATCGTTTTCCTGTTGCCCATTGGTGTCCTCATCGGCCTGCTGATCTATGGTTTCACGCCGACCTACGCCGCCGGTTACAGTATGATTGCCGTCGTCGTGTCGTCCTGGCTGACCCCCAACAAGATGGGCCCCAAGGCGATCATCGAGGCCCTTGCCCTGGGGGCGAAGAACATGGTGATGACGGCCATCCTGCTCTGCACCATCGGCCTGATTGTCAACGTCATCACCACGGCCGGGATCGGCAACACCTTTTCCCTGATGATTAACCAGTGGGCCGGACATAACCTGCTTATCGCCATTGGCCTGGTTGCCCTGGCGTCGCTGGTCCTTGGCATGGGGCTGCCGGTGACGGCGGCCTACATCGTCCTTGGGACTCTCTCGGCGCCCGCCCTGCAGGGACTGATTGCCGACGGCATGCTGGTCAAGGCCCTGGTCAGCGGTCAGATTCCGGAAGCAGCCATGACCTTCTTCATGCTGGCCGTGCCCGATAAGCTGGCAGAGATCGGGCAGCCGATGAGCGTTGCCGCGGCGCGGGGAATTGTCGACGCCATTCCCTTCGACATGGCCAGCCTGGTGCGCGAATCGGTGCTCAGCAATCACACCCTGACCTTTGCGCTGCTCTCGGCACACCTGATTGTCTTCTGGCTCAGCCAGGATTCCAACGTGACCCCGCCTGTTGCCCTGGCCGCCTTTGCCGGTGCGGCCATCGCCGGGTCGAAACCGATGGCAACCGGGGTGCAGTCGTGGAAACTGGCCAAGGGGCTCTATATCATTCCGCTGCTGTTCGCCTATACCCCCTTTATCGGCGGCACCTTCTGGCAGGATATCTACATATTTTTCTTCGCCCTGTTCGGTCTCTATGCGTTTGCTGCCGGCATTGAGGGTTTCATGGAAACACGATTGAATATTCTCTTCCGCCTGCTGACCCTGGCAGCGGCCGTGCTCCTGCTGTGGCCGGCGGCCTGGTGGGTGCATACGGCCGGCCTGCTGCTGCTCGGCACCATGTTTCTCATCAATAAACGCAAGGATAGCGCCGCAACGCCACAAGCGCAGCAGGCGGTCTGACAGAGAACCCCAGCAGGTAACAAAAGCCCGGTCCCGGTACCGGGCTTTTTTACGTGGTGCGTCCGGCAGGGGCCCGGTGCGAAGAACCATCAGCGATTTGGTTGCGATGACGGTTGCCCGCGGTGCTGGGCCCGTTCAGCGCAGTAACCGGCAGGACTTGTCCACTGCGTCCTGGTGTGCGATGATAGGTCCGTTAAAGGTTGTGGCGTGATCGCTGGCAGGGGGGCAGCGGTGTTTCCGGGAGGTTTCCCGATCAATTTTTTACCCTTTCTGCCGGATCACCGGCAAAAAGGTTTCAAGGAGTTGCCATGATAGTACGTTTTCGCACGTTTGACCGTTCCCTTTTGAAGCCTGTTTTGGCGCCCGTCCTGGCCCTCGTCCTGTGCCTGACTGCCACGCTGGCTGCTGCGGATTCCTTTGACATCGGTTTCAACGACGACAGCTTTCATCTGGGTTACGAACGCGGTATGGCACAGGATGAATTCGGCACGGTTGTCGGTAACCTCGGTTTTCTGCACAATGACGACAAAAAAACCACCTTCGGTCGCGCCGGAATCGACTTTATCGGCAGTCCCGGCAATTACCCGGGGTTGAACCTTGGCATCGGTTCCCGTCTCTACGTTGGCTCGACGGCAGACAGCACCGATTTTATCAACCTGGCGATGGGTCTGCGCGGTTTTTATGCCCCCCCGCAATTAAGCGGGTTCGGTGTGGGGGCAGCGGTATACCACTCGCCCAAGGTCTTTTCCTTCCGAGATTCCGAACGCCTGACGCAGTCCGAAGTGGTCCTCAGCTATGCTCTGGTCCCCAAGGTCCGGCTGACGCTCGGCTATTACAACACCCGCCTGAAAGAGGACCGCAACAACCGCGACAGGAGAATTGACGATTCCATCAGAATTGGCTTTACCGGGTATTTCTGATGACTGGAACCGCCTGCGTCGTCTCGTGACCGGGCGGTTTTTTTTGTGGCGTTGCCACTGTTCGTTCGACGCTCCCAGGAGCGTCCGGTCCCGACCTCGCCCCGGCTTGACAAAAGGCGCCATTTGATTGATAAATCACGCTTTATCAAAAGGCGTCAGGACCGTACGTATCCTGTCACGGTGGCCGCTGAACAACTGCAGGGCCGGATCGGCGGAAAATAACCAGGGCATTGGTCTTCCCGGCAGGACAATGGTGACAGATTTTGTTATGATTTTTACTTGCGCTTGACCACCATCTTTACCGCAGAGGCATGTCATGAACGGAAAACATCTATTGCTCAAAGCCCTGAAGGAACGCCGGGTACGCTTCATCTTCGGTTATACCGGCGGCGCGATCATGCCGGTGTTCGATGAAATGGAAAAACTGGCCAGCTTCACTTTTGTCATGGCGCGCCACGAACAGGGAGCGGCCTTCATGGCCCAGGGACTCAGCCGCGCCTCCCTGTCGACGCCGACTCCGCAGATCGGCGTGTGTATGACCACCTCGGGACCCGGGGCAATGAACCTGGTGACCGGCATTGCCGACGCCCACATGGACTCGGTGCCGATTCTTGCCATTACCGGTCAGGTTGCCACCGGCGTGATTGCCACCGATGCCTTTCAGGAAAGTGACGTGGTCGGTGTCATGATGCCGATCTGCAAGCAGACCTATATGCCGCTGAATGCCGCGGAGGTTGAGAAAACCGTGCATGAAGCCTGTTACGTCGCCACGACGGGACGCACTGGGCCGGTGGTCATCGACCTGCCCAAGGATGTCCAGAACCAGCTGGTTGAACCGGGCTACCGGTTTGACGCCGACACCTTCCGCCCGCATCTGCCCGGCTATTTTTATACCCCGACGCCGGAGCGCGAACCGATCCGCCGGGCCATCGATCTGATCAATAAGAGTGAACGACCGCTGATTTTCTGTGGCCACGGAGTGATCAACAGCAATGCCGGCGACCTGCTCCGGCGTTTTGTGGAAAAGGTCAATATTCCCGTCGCTTTCACCTTTCATGGCCTGTCGGCGTTCGCCGCCGATCACCCGATGAATCTGGGAATGATGGGGATGCATGGAACCGTTGAAGCCAACCGCGCGATCATGGAAGCGGACCTGTTGATTGCTCTGGGTATGCGCTTTGACGACCGGGTCACTGGCAAACTCGATGAGTACGCCCAGAATGCCGCCGTCATTCATGTGGAAATCGATTCCTCGGAAATCGACAAAAATGTCCGGACGACGGTCGCGATTAATGCCGATGTCTACCGCACCCTGCATGTGCTGATGGGCGATCCGTTGCTGACCTGTATTCCACGGCGGCGCTGGTGGGATAAGCTGAACAGTTACCGCGAGGTGATGAAGGAGGACTTGCGCGAGGAGATCGAAACCGGCGTTGGCCCGGACAACAGGCTGCTGATGAAAGGGATCATCCATCGTCTCTCCGAGGTGACCGGCGGTCGCGATCTTATCGTCCCTGATGTCGGCCAGCACCAGATGATGGCGGCGCGCTTCTACAACTACCAGACCACCAACAGCTGGTTTGGCTCCGGCGGTGCCGGCACCATGGGCTGCTCGCTGCCCATGGCGATCGGTGTCAAGCTGGCACGACCGGAGGAACGGGTCTGGTCGATCAGCGGTGACGGCGGCTTCCAGATGAACGCCCAGGAACTCGGCACCATCATGGAAAAGAAGATCGACGTCAAAATCATCATTCTCAACAATGGTTATCTCGGCATGGTCCGGCAATGGCAGACCTTCTTCTTTGATGGCTGCTATGCCGGAACCCCGATGCAGAGCCCCGATTTCGGGCTGCTCACCCGCGCCTACGGGATTCCCTATCGCAAGGTCGAACTGCTCGAGGACGTGGTGCCGGCACTGGAGGAGGCGATTGCCTGTGACGGGGCCATGGTGCTCGAATTTATCTGTGATCCGGCCGAGGTGATACTGCCGATGATTCCCGCCGGCGGCGGTTTTGGCGATATGATTATCCGGCATCCGCAGGCACCGGCGAAAAAGTCGCCAGAGGAAGGAGCAGCCGCATGAAAAGGCGCGCCATACTGGCCTTTACCCTCGATCATCCCGGCGTTCTGAACAAGATCTCCATGCTGATCCGCAAGAAAATGTACAATGTCGATACCCTGACGGTCTGTCGCTCACGGATTCCCGGGGTCAGCCGGATGACCATCACCCTCAAGGAGAACGACCAGGCCAAGGTGGACCAGGTGACCAGGCAGCTGGAAAAATTCACCGAGGTGATCTCGGTCAAGGAGCTCGACACCGACCACAGCTATTGGCGTGAGGTGGCGATCATCAAGCTGGAGATCGATGCCTCCGTTCTGGAAAGTTTCCTCGGCCGCTACAATTTCGAAATTCTCGAGCAGAAGAGTGATGATATCCACATCGTCCAGGTTGCCGGTTCAACCCGCCGGATCGATGCGTTTCTTGACGAGGTCGGTCAACAGCACATCGTCGAAATCGCCCGTACCGGGGTGACGGCGATGGAGAAATAGGGGGAAAAGCTGAAGACGGGATTCAGGATACAGGATTCAGAATACAGAATGCAGAATGCAGAATGCAGAATGCAGAATAAAGGCACAATCATACAGGCTCTTAAACTTGAGCTCCTGAATTCCAGCTCCTGAATTCTGCCTCCTGGAAGGAGACCATAGATGAAACGACGCAGCGGACGGATTACCGGGGATCCCGGCGGAAGCAACTGGGTTGAGCGCACGGCGGCACGGACCATGTTGCGGGCGGTACGCTTCAGCGACGAGGATTTTTCCAAGCCGCTGGTGGCGCTGGCGGTTCCCTATACCAACGGCACGCCCTGCAATGACCATCTTCGCACCCTTGGTGACCTGCTGCAGGCGGAGCTGGAAGCGGCCGGCGCCAAGGTCATTGTGTTCGGGACCCCGGTTGTATCCGACGGCATCTCCATGGGCACCGAGGCGATGAAATATTCCCTGGTCAGTCGCGAGGTGATTGCGGATGCCATCGAACTGATGACGGAAGGCTATCAGGTTGACGCAGTGGTGACCCTGTCCGGGTGTGACAAGACCATCCCGGCGGCCCTGATGCCGATTGCCCGCAATGACCTGGTCGGGCTCACGCTCTATGGCGGCAGTATCCGCCCCGGCCGCTACCAGGGGCAGGATCTGAACATTGTCAGCGCCTTTGAAGGCATCGGTGCCCACTGCGCCGGAAAAATCGATGCGGACGCGTTGCACCGGATTGAATGCCATGCCTGCCCCGGGGCCGGTTCCTGTGGCGGGATGTATACGGCCAATACCATGGCCGCCGCCATTGAGGCGTTGGGGATGAGCGTTCCCGGCGCCTCTTCGAACATGGCGGTGGAGCCGGACAACCGTCTTTCGTCCGGCAAGCAGGAGGATCTGCGCTGCACGGCGACAACGCTGATGAGGTTACTGGAGCGGGGCATCAGTGCCCGCCAGATCATGACCCGCAAGGCGTTTGAGAATGCCATGACCCTGGTCTGGGCCCTCGGCGGATCGACCAATGCGGTTCTGCACCTGCTGGCCCTGGCCCGCGAGGCGGATGTGCCCTTAAGCCTGAAGGAGATGGCCGCCTTTACGGCCGGGGTGCCATTGCTCGGCAACTTCAAGCCCTACGGGCGCTACCTGATGAATGACCTGCACCCCCTCGGCGGCATCCCCATGGTGATGAAGCATCTGCTTGCGGCCGGCTTGCTGCATGGCGATTGCCTGACGGTGACCGGACGGACCCTGGCGGAAAACCTGGCGGATTGTGCCGACCTGCCCGCCGGGCAGGACGTGGTGTTCCCCGTGTCCGCGCCCTACGCCGCTGCCGGACAGCACATCCGGATCCTGTTCGGCAATCTCGCCCCGGAAGGCTGCGTATTGAAACAGAGCGGCAAGGACTTAAAGACGATGCGTGGTCCGGCGCGGGTGTTTGAACGGGAAGAAGAGGCGTTGCAGGCAATCCTGGGTGGACAGATCGTGCCCGGAGACCTGGTGGTGATTCGCTACGAAGGCCCGAAGGGCGGGCCCGGCATGCGTGAGATGCTTTCCCCCTCGGCGGCCCTGATGGGCGCGGGGTTGGGCGACAGCGTCGCGCTGCTGACCGACGGGCGCTTCTCCGGTGGGACCCACGGCATCATGATCGGCCATATTTCCCCCGAGGCGCAGCTCGGCGGTCCCATTGCCCTGATCGAGGAGGGGGACGAGCTGGAGATCGATCTGGACAACGACCGCCTCAATCTGCGCGTCGATGAAACCATCCTCGCCGCCCGGCGCGCGGCCTGGACGGCGCCGCCGGATACGCAAAGCCGTGGTGTGCTGGCCAAGTATGCGCGGCTGGTCTCATCGGCTTCCCTTGGCGCCGTGACCTCCTGAGCGCCTGACGGGCACCATCCGCGGCCCTGCCTGGCGCAAGAGGCGTGCAACCTGTAAGCAGATTCTGTTATTGTCGGTGTGATCCAACCAGCGCCGCCGCACCCTGACCGGGTGCGGCGGCGCTTTGCGGTTCAGGGCAGGTCGGCGCGCGGCCGGGTGACGGCGTCAACCAGGTAGAGAATTGAATGGTAGGGGATACCGCCGTGCAATGACAGGCCGATTTCGCAGGTCTTGCTGGTCGAATAGCCGGCGCTGCAGTCACAGACCTGATCGTCAAGCCCCTTGACGGCCGAGGCGTTGAGCTCGGGGAAACTGAAGCCGCGATCCCCGGCGAAGCCGCAGCAGTGAATGTTTTCGGGGACGACCACCTCGCGGGCACAGGTGCGGGCAATGCGCAGCAGGGCCGGGCCGAGATCCATCTTCTGGGCGCTGCAGGTGACATGCAGGGCGATGCGCTGGTCCAGCGGGGTGAATTCCAGGCGCTCAAGCAGGAAGCTTTCAATAAAGCGGACCGGTTCAAAAAGTTGCAGCCTGCTGTCGAGGTGCTTGCGCATGCGCAGCAGGCATGGACTGGTGTCACAGAGCACCGGCACCTCCCCCTGGCGGCTGGCCGCAAGGAGAGCCTGCTCGAGCTCGGTGCTCTTCATGTCGGCCTGGGCGTGGAAGCCCTTGCTTTCGAAGGCCTGGCCACAGCAGAGCCGGTCGAGCTGGTCGGGATAGATGATGCGGTAGCCGGCCTTGTGCAACAGGGCTGCGGTTTTCTGCGGCAACGCATCGGGTTCGGTATCGTGCCGGGCCGGACCGCTCATGCAGCGGCTGGCGCAGGAGGGGAAGTAGACCACCTCGGGCTGCTGCCCCGTCGCCGCCGGCGGCGCTGCAATTTTCCCGACGCCGGTAGGCATCTCGCGGTTCCACAGGGGCAGTTTGTTGAAGCTCACTGTCCGCGCCGTGGCCGCGGCGCGCTCCATGAACTCGGTCCCGGTCAGGCGGTGGAGACGGTCGACGCCATTGAGGGTGGTGCTGATGGTTTTGGCGGTCCCGGCGAAATTGCTGGCCACCCAGCGGGCGATGGTCTGCGCCAGTTCTCCATGCGCCTCACCGCGTAACGCCTTGATCATCGTGCCGGTGTCGATGCCGACGGGACAGCGGGTACTGCACAGGCCGTCGGCGGCGCAGGTGTCCTCGCCGGGATAGCGGTAGGCCCGGGCCAGTTTCCGGACCTCGGCGGCAGGGGCGTTGTCGGCCATTTTGCGGCTGATTTCGCGGCGGCCGATGATTCTCTGGCGCGGGGTGAAGGTGAGATTACGCGACGGGCAGACGGGTTCGCAGAAGCCGCACTCGATGCACTTGTCGACCACCTCGTGGGTCGCCGGCAGGGGCTTGAGGTTCCTGATGTGCGCCTGGGCGTCGTCGTTGAGGATGACGCCCGGATTGAGGAGATTGTGCGGATCGAACAGCTGCTTGATCCGTTGCATCAGTCCGTAGGCGGCGGCGCCCCATTCTTTCTCGACGAAGGGGGCCATGTTGCGCCCGGTGCCGTGTTCCGCCTTGAGGGAGCCGTCGTACTTTTCCACGACCATGGTGACCACCTCGTCCATGAAATCGCGATAGCGGACGACTTCCTGCTGGATGGCAAAATCCTGGGTAAAGACGAAGTGCAGATTTCCTTCGAGGGCGTGACCGAAAATAATCGCTTCATTGTAGTGGTATTTTTTGAACAGCTCCTGCAGATCAAGAGCGGCCGCTGCCAGGTGCTCGCCGGGAAAGGCGACATCCTCGATGATGACCGTCGTTCCGGTTTCGCGCACGGCGCCGACAGCGGGGAACAGTCCCTTGCGGATTTTCCAGTAGACGCCGTACTGGGCGGGGTCAGCGGTGAATTCCACCGGGCGGACGGTGGCGAAACGCTCCAGCGCCGTGATAATCCGGGCGATCTGCCCGGCCAGGGCGGCGTCATCGGCGGCACGGGTTTCAATCAGCAGCGCGGTGACGCTCGGTCCGAGCTGGGCGAGGTAGCCGGGCATGCCGGGTTCGTTTTCCACTGCCGCCAGGGCAGCCCGATCCATCAGCTCGGCAGCGGCCACTTCGAGATCGCCGCGCAGGCAGGGAATGGCGCTGCAGGCCGTCGCCACATCGGGAAAGAGAACCAGCGCACTGGCCTTGTGGGAATGTTCAACAACGGTGCGATAGGCGACTTCGGCGATGAAGGCGAGGGTCCCCTCGGAGCCGACGATCAGGTGCTCAATGATCTGGAAGGGGTCGTCAAAGTCGACCAGGGCATTGAGGCTGTACCCGGTGGTGTTCTTGATCTTGAACTTGTAACGGATCCGTTCATGCAGAACCGGGTCCGCGGCAACCTGATCGCGCAGGGCCGCCACCCCGGCGAGAATGTGCGGATGACTGCGCGCAAAGGCCGCCCGGCTTTTGTCATCGGCGGTATCGAGAACCGTTCCGTCCGCAAGGATCAGGCGCAGGCTGTCGAGGGTCTGATAGCTGTTCTGCGCAACCCCGCAACACATGCCGCTGGCGTTGTTGGCGAGAATCCCGCCAATCATCGCGCTGTCGATGGAGGCCGGGTCGGGGCCGATCTTTCTGCCGAACTCGGCCAGCAGCTGATTGGCCTGGCTGCCGATGATTCCCGGCTGCAGGCGGATCTTGCCGGCACCTTCAGAGATGCGATAGTTTTTCCATCCCTCGCCCAGGCGGATCAGGATGCTGTCACTGAGTGCCTGGCCTGACAGGCTGGTTCCCGCGGCACGAAACGTCACCGGCAAGCGCCGGCGATGGGCTTCGCGCAGGATCACGCGCACCTGGTCCTCGTTCTCGACGTTGATGACGATCTTCGGCACCAGGCGGTAGAAGCTCGCATCGGTGCCAAGGGCGACCGTTAGCAGCGGTTCGGTGATCAGGTTCTTGCGGGCTACGGTCTTTTCGATCGCCCGGTAAAACGCCCGGTAGTTTGCTGGAAGCATGCTGTGCCTCTTTTCGACGTATGGGGGGTGCGCGGTCCCGTCATCCTGCCGTTACGCTGCGCGCTGTTTTTTTGGCAACGGCGCCGCGCGTGTCAGGCGGGGGCGTCGCTGCGAAACAGCCAGGGCCGCGTTGCCCGGTGCTGTTGTTCGAAGTCCATGATGGCACTGCGTTTCTCAAGGGTCAGGGCGATTTCATCGAGCCCGTTGCGCAGGCAATGTTTGCGGAACGGATCGACATCAAAGGTGAAGAGGGCTCCTTCCGGGGTGGTTACGCTCTGCTGTTCCAGGTCAATGCGCAGGCGGTAACCGGGTGTCGCCGTTACCGCGGCGAACAGCTGATCAACCTGGTCCGGTTGCAGAACGATGGGCAGTAACCCGTTTTTGAAACAGTTGTTGTAGAAGATATCGGCAAAGCTCGGGGCAATGATGGCCCGGAAGCCGAAATCGAGCAGGGCCCAGGGAGCATGCTCCCGGGAAGAGCCGCAGCCGAAATTGGCGCGCGTCAGGAGAATCTGCGCATTCCGGTAGGCGGTCTGGTTGAGAACAAAATCCTTGTTCAGCGGCCGGTTGCGGCAGTCCATGTCCGGTTCGCCGTGATCCAGATAGCGCCATTCGTCAAACAGAAAGGGACCGAAACCGGTACGCTTGATCGATTTAAGAAACTGCTTGGGAATGATCGCGTCGGTATCAATGTTGGAGCGATCAAGGGGGGCAACCAGGCCGGTAAAGGTTTCAAAAGCTTTCATGCGAGCACCTCCAGTTCGCGGACATCGATAAAGTGACCGGTCACCGCGGCGGCGGCAGCCATCGCCGGGCTGACCAGGTGCGTGCGCCCGCCCTGTCCCTGGCGTCCTTCGAAGTTACGGTTGGAGGTTGAGGCGCAGCGCTCGCCTGGTTTGAGCCGGTCATTATTCATCGCCAGGCACATGGAGCAGCCCGGTTCCCGCCATTCAAAACCGGCTTCAATCAGAATCTTATCAAGACCTTCGGCTTCTGCCTGCTGTTTGACCAGTCCGGAACCGGGGACAATGAGTGCCTGCTTGATCGAGTCCGCCACCTTGCGCCCCTTGACCACGGTTGCGACCGCGCGCAGATCCTCGATGCGGCCGTTGGTACAGGAACCGATGAAGACGATATCGGGACGAATGGCGGTCATCGGCGTGCCGGGGGTCAGCCCCATGTAGGCAAGGGCCTTGACCATCCCTTCACGTTTGACCGGATCCGTTTCCTTGTGTGGATCAGGCACGCAGGCATCGATGGTCACCACCATTTCCGGCGAGGTTCCCCAACTGATCTGCGGCTGCAGGTCGCGGGCATCAATGCGCACCACCCGGTCAAAGTCTGCCTCCGGGTCACTGCGCAGGGTGCGCCAGTACTCCACCGCCCGGTCCCAGAGGGCGCCTTGCGGGGCATAGGGGCGCCCCTTGATATAGTCGATGGTGGTCTGGTCGACGGCGATGATGCCGGCCCGCGCTCCCGCTTCAATACTCATGTTGCAGATGGTCATGCGGCCTTCCATCGACAAGCTGCGGATGGTGGACCCGCCATATTCGATGGTGTAGCCGGTGCCGCCGGCGGTGCCGATGCGACCGATAATCGCCAGCACGATATCCTTGGCGGTCAGGCCCGGCGGCAGCTCACCGTTGACCTCGATCAGCATCGACCTGGATTTTTTCTGGATCAGGCACTGGGTCGCCAGGACATGTTCGACCTCGGAGGTGCCGATGCCGAAGGCCAGCGCCCCGAAGGCCCCATGGGTGGCGGTGTGGGAGTCGCCGCAGACAATGGTCATGCCGGGCAGGGTGGCCCCCTGTTCCGGCCCGATGACATGGACGATCCCCTGGCGCGGGTCATTCATGTCAAACAGGGTAATGCCGAATTCGCGGCAGTTGTGCGCCAGGGTTTCGACCTGCAGCCGCGAAACCGGATCGCTGATGCCGGCGGCGCGGTTTTCCGTCGGGACGTTGTGGTCGGGAACGGCGAGGTTGGCATCGGTCCGCCATGGCTTGCGTCCCGCCAGGCGCAGGCCCTCGAAGGCCTGGGGGGAGGTGACTTCGTGCAGCAGCTGGCGGTCGATATAGAGCAGACAGGTGCCGTCATTGTCGGCGCTGACAACGTGGCTGTCCCAGAGTTTATCGTACAGGGTTGCAGGCATGAAAAACCTCCTTGAGGGGTAAAGGTAAGCAACATTCTAGTCGAACCCTGCAACTGAAGGATAGTTCCTGCTGTAAAAAAAGCAATCCGGTCATCAGGCTTACGTCCGCCGAAACGCCAGGCAGAGGGTGAAGACCCCTGCCCCGGGCCGGCTCTTCGCCGTCCCGGACGCGGCCCTGTTGCCCTGCCCGGGCGCAAAGGCCGCCGGATTTCTGCCCGGCCTGAGCGGAGGGCAAGGGCTAACCAAAAAAGCAAAAGGAGAGGGTGGTGCGCATGATAGCTTGCCTTTAGCAACCACTTTTGTTAAAAGAAACGCTTGTGGTGCGCCGGATATATTGAGACTCAAGGAGATGACAGAACATGGGATTGATGGCAGGAAAGCGTGGGATAATTTTCGGGGTCGCCAACGATAAAAGTATCGCCTGGGGGATTGCACAGCAGCTGCGTGCGGCGGGTGCCGAACTGGCGTTTACCTATCTGAACGAAGCCCTGGAAAAACGTGTCCGGCCCTTGGCCGAGAGCCTCGACTCCAGCATCGTTCTGCCCTGCGACGTGCAGAACGAAGAGGAGATGGCGGCGGTCTTTGAAGAACTCAGAAAAACCTGGGGAACCATCGATTTCGTTGTTCATGCTGTTGCCTACGCCAACCGGGAGGATCTGAAAAACCCCTTCAGCCAGACCAGCCGCGACGGTTTCCGCATCGCCCTCGACATCAGTGCCTACTCCTTCATTTCCATGACCCGCTGTGCCCTGCCGGTGATGAAAGCGGGGGGCAGCATTGTCACCATGACCTATCTGGGCTCGGTCCGTTCGGTGCCGGAATACAATGTCATGGGCGTCGCCAAGGCCGCACTTGAATCCTCGGTGCGCTATCTCGCGGCCGAGCTGGGTCAGCAGGGCATCCGGGTCAACGCGGTCTCCGCCGGCCCGATCAAGACCCTGGCGGCATCGGGGATTGCCAATTTCAAGGAGAAACTGCGCGTCGCCGAGGAACGTTCACCGCTGAAGCGCCTGGTGACCCAGGAGGATGTCGGCAAAGCGACCCTTTATCTGCTCTCGGATCTGGCTTCCGGCGTGACCGGGGAGATCCACTATGTCGACGCAGGATTCAATTTTGCTGCCGGCTAGCCGCGCAGCACGCCTCACCGTGCCGGCAAAGGCCCCGAACGGGGCCTTTCGTCGTTTCGGCAGGTGACCATGATCGAAGGGAAAACCACCGGTCTCAAAGCCGGGCAGGTCCGCGCCCTGGAGCGTATCTACCGGCGCAAAGTACCTGCCGGTGAACTGATCAACGCCGAACTGGCGCGCTATGTGGCCGAACTCTCGCGTGAGCTGGAGCGACAGATCGGCCTGATTGTCGACCGTGCCGGAGAGATCCACCATGTCATCGTCGGGGATGACCGGGAGATCATGATTCCCGACCTGTCCCGCTTTGCGCTCGGCCGCAGCGGACTGCGCGGACTGCGCTGTATCCATACCCACCTCAAGCAGGAACCTTTAAGCCAGGATGACCTGGCCGATCTCGAGCTGCTGCGTCTTGACCTGATCGCCGCTATCGGCGTGCGTGAGGACGGTCTGCCCGGTTCCCTCGAATATGCCCATCTGCTGCCGACCCGTGACAAGGCCCAGCTGGAACGCATCAGGCTGGCTGACTTTCACCGCCTCGATCTGGATTTTGCCAGCTTTATCCATTCCCTGGACGAGGAGATGGAGCGCCTGGCCGGCGAAACCATCGACCTGACCGACGGCCGCGAACGCGCTCTGCTGATTTCCGTTGCCCAGGCCGGACGCGAGGCGGTGGAGGCCTCCATGGCGGAACTCGCCGAGCTCGCCAAAACCGCCAACCTGACGGTCATCGACCGCGTCATCCAGCGCCCGCGCGAGTTGAACCCGCGCTACCTGGTCGGATCGGGCAAGTTACGTGAAATCGTTATCCGCGCCCTGCAGCAGCGTGCCACCCTGCTGGTCTTCGATCAGGACTTAAGTCCCAACCAGATCCGTTCCATCTCGGAAATCACCGAGATGAAGGTGATCGACCGCAGCCAGCTGATCCTCGATATCTTTGCCCGGCGCGCCCAGTCCCGGGACGGCAAGGTACAGGTGGAACTGGCGCAGCTCAAATATATCCTCCCCCGCCTCACCGGCAAGGGAACCGCCATGTCGCGCCTGATGGGCGGGATCGGCGGACGCGGACCGGGGGAGACCAAGCTGGAGACCGATCGGCGGCGCATCCGTGATCGCATCCGGCGCCTCGAGAAAGAGCTTGAGAACCTCGGCCGTGGCCGGGTTCAGCGGCGCCAGAAGCGCATTCGCGCGGGTCTGCCCATCGTTTCCATTGTCGGTTATACCAATGCCGGGAAATCGACCCTGCTCAATGCCCTGACCCAGAGTGATGTGTTTACGGAAAACCTGCTCTTTGCCACCCTCGATACGGCGACCCGCCGGCTGCGCTTTCCCCTGGATCGTGAAGTGATCATCACCGACACCGTTGGTTTTATCCGTGATCTGCCGGCCAGCCTGATCGGTGCTTTCAAGGCCACGCTGGAGGAACTCGAGGACGCCGACCTGCTCCTGCACCTGGTGGATCTGTCCAATCCCGGCTATGAAAACCAGATCAGGGCGGTCGACAAGATTCTTGATGACCTGGACCTGGGCAGCAGCAAACGGCTGCTGGTGTTCAACAAAACCGACCAGGTCGATGCGCAGGAGCTGCCCCATCTGTGCCGGCGTTTTGCCGCCATTCCGGTCTGCGCCCTGGAGCGCAGCAGCTTTGGGCCTCTGCTGGCTGAGATGCAGCGCCGTTTCTGGCCGGAGGAAGGGCTGCTTGACCAGGCTTGACATCTGTCCGCCATCCGGTTAGGCTGGGACACTTTTGTTGGCGATCGTTAATAATTATTCTTAGAGGACCTGTGACCCGATGTACAGATTGCTGCTCATTGCCCTGCTGCTGCCCGTCCTGAGCAGTTGCCAGTTTGCCGTGCCGCCGCCGGCCGCCGACTCCGTTGCCCTGCGGGCACAGGGAGAACCGCTGTCCCGGCAGGATCCGGGCGGGGCAGACACCGCCCCGCTGGAGACGGCTGCGGAAGAGTTGGCGGCTGCGTCACTGGCGACGCTGCTCGAGGGAACCGCTCCCCCCCTGTCAGAGCCGATCGGCGCGTTTCTGCAGCCGCCCCTGCTGTTGTCCTACGCCGGCGATTTTCCTTTAAGTGACCACCCGCGCGTTGCCCATTTTCTTGAGCGTTACCAGGGAGCACAGAAGCGCACCCTGACCGCCTGGCTCGAGCGCTCCGGGCGATATGTGCCGAAGATGCAGCTGATCTTTGCCAGCGAAGGCGTCCCTCTTGATCTGGCCTACCTGGCGATGATCGAATCAGGATTCAACGTCAGGGCCTACAGCTGGGCCCATGCCGCCGGCCCCTGGCAGTTCATTGAAAACACCGGCCGCATGTACGATCTGCAGAACGACTGGTGGCAGGATGACCGTCTCGACCTGGAGCGCTCCACGCGCGCCGCGGCGCGCCATCTGAAGCACCTCTACCAGCGCTTCGACGGCGACTGGTACCTCGCCATTGCCGCTTACAATGCCGGGGGTGGCCGGGTCAGCCAGGCGATCCGTGCCAGCGGCAGCCGGGATTTCTGGACCCTCGCTGACGGGAAGATTCTGCGCAACGAGACGATTGAGTATGTGCCCAAGCTGATTGCCGCCCTGCACCTGATCAAGGATCCCCAGGCCTACGGTTTTACCGATCTGCAACTGGCCGAACCACTCGACTATGAGGTTGTCACGGTCGCAACGGCAACCGATCTTGAGGTTATCGCCGAACTCTGCGGCGCAACCTACGAGGAGATCAAGATTCTCAACCCGGCGCTCAAGCGCTGGTCGACGCCGCCCGGGGTGAACAACTATCCTGTGCGCGTTCCCGTTGGTACCGCGGAACAGTTCACAAGTGCCTACGCCAGGCTGCCGGTCGCCGACCGGGCCCGCTATTACCGGCATCAGATTGTTGCCGGAGATACCCTGCTGTCCCTGGCGCAGCGTTATGAGATCCGCGTTGATGACATCATCGCCTTGAACAGCATCAGCAATCCCCGCGCCCTGAAGGTGGGCAGCAATCTTATCCTTCCGCTGCGCGAAGGCTATAGCCGCCGTCCGCTGGAGGAACTGGCCGACAGCTACGCGCGCAGCCGTCGCCGCAGCTACACCGTGCGCCAGGGGGACAGCCTGTGGTCGATTGCACGGCGCTTCGAGGTGACGGAGAAGCAACTGCGCATCTGGAACACGCTCGGCTGGAGCAATCTGCTGCGGCCCGGCCAGGTTCTGCTCGTCTCGCAGCCGGCAAAGTCGGCGCCGGCGCAGCACAGCGCGACCGCGCAGGTCACTTCGCGGCTGGTCTACGAGGTCGAACCCGGTGACACCCTGTGGGGGATTGGCCGGAGGTTCTCCGTCAACACCGAGCAGATCCGCCAGTGGAATGATCTGCACAGCAGTCATGTGCTGCAGCCCGGTCAGAAGCTCACCCTGCTGGTCCCGGCCGGCACCCAGGGGTAACGCCGGCGCGACACCTCTGAAGGGCGACGTAACGCCTTTGCTTTTGACTTTTCCCAGGTGGATTGTTATAAGTTCAGCGCTGGTATGCGGCATTGCTGCCAGCGCTTTTGAACTCTGTGTCCTAAAGGATTTTCAGTCATGCTCAACTTGTTGATTTCATTTGCCGCTTCAGCGTTCACCGCGGCTTTGTTGCTGCGCTTTGCGACCGACAGTGCCTGGATTGCCATGGCGGCTTCCTCACTGGTGTTCCTGCTCTGTTTCGTCCTGATCACCCGGGTGATTATGAAAAAAGTCGGCAACCTGATGCAGTCGGCGCAGCGTGACGTTCTTGCCAATCGCTCCGAGCGGGCGATCAAGACCCTGCAGGGGGGACTGAAGTATGGTGCCTGGCAGTTTTACGTCAAGCAGCAGATCTTTTCACAGATCGGCAGCATCCATTATCTCAAACGTGAATTCAGTGAGGCGCTTCCCTACCTGGAAAAGGGGTTTGTCCGCAACTGGGTGAGCATGTCGATGCTTGCCATCAGCTACATGAAAAAAAACAAAAACAGCAAGATGCGCGACACCTTCAACAAGACCCTGGCGGGCAACAGCAAGGAGGCGATGGTTTATGCGCTCTATGCCTACTGTCTTGAGCGCACCGGCGAGCATGGCAAGGCGATTGAAACCCTGCAGAAGGGGGTTAAGAAAACCGGTGGCGATGAACGCTTGAGTGAAAACATCGCCCTGCTTGAAGCAGGGAAAAAAATGAAAATGAAGGGCTTTGGCGATGCCTGGTATCAGTTCCACCTGGAAAAACAGGGAGCCATCATCAAGAAACAGACCAAGGCGATGACCGGTCGACGCAAGCAGGTTCTGCGCTGATCAGGGGCGCATGCCATGGCAAAAAAACCACCGGTAAAAGGTTGCAGACAAAAGGTCAGGTCCAATAACAGCCCCTTCAGTTCGCTGAAGGGGCTTGCTGTTACAGACGGGCAGCGCAAGGTGCCGGTCGACCCTTCCTCCGTTCTGCCGGATGCCGGACAGGAGGATGAACCGGTTGATTTCGCTGCCCGGATGTCAGCCCTCGGCGTCGATCGCCTGGCGCCGGATGACAGCGACGGCGGTCCCGCTCCGTGTGATCGCGTTACACCGGAACCGCCCGCCGCCGCGGGCCGTCCTCTCTCCGATGACGAGCTGTTCCTCGAGGCGATGGCCAGCCTGAACGTGCCCCGGCCCGACCCGCTCCCCTCCGCACAGCAACAGGACCAGCCGCCTCCCCGGCGCATGAAGCGTCTGCGTCGCGGCGACCTGGTTCCCCAGGCCACCCTCGACCTGCACGGTCTGCAGCGGCGAGATGTCGCGGCAAAGATGCGCTCGCTGCTTCAGAATGCCCGTCATCACGGCTGGGAGGTGCTGCTGGTCATCACCGGCAAGGGGCTCCATTCGGAACAGGGTGAAGCGGTGCTGCGGCAGGAAGTCGAGACCTTTATCACCACCCATGGCCACGGGCAGATTGCCGAGTGGGGTCGCGCACCACGCCAGTACGGTGGGGACGGTGCGCTGGTGCTGTTCCTGCGCCGCCAGTCGTGACGCCCGCGGCTTTACCCTTGGTTGTCTTCTATGGTATTTTCAGCAGCCATGCTGGAACTCACCAAAAGATCTTTTCGCCCTGTCTGTTGTTGATCAAAAAGGGGTAGTCATCGCAATGGAACCCGTTAATAATCCGGACCTGGCAGCCGTGATCGATCAGGCCCTGAACGCCCTGGAGCCGCTCGATGCCGATCTGCTGGCCGGCTCCGGAAACCTGTCTGAACTGCGTCAGCGCCTCGCGGAAGGCCGCTTTCGTCTCGCTGTCCTCGGCCAGTTCAAGCGCGGTAAAAGCACTTTTCTCAATGCTCTGCTGGGAGAAGATCTGCTGCCGACGGATATCCTGCCGGTGACTGCCATTCCGACCTTTATCCAGGCGGCGGAACAGCTCTGTGCCCGGGTTCTCTTTGCCGACGAACGCGAACCGGTGTGCTTTGTCTCACAGGGGAAGGGTTCTCTCGGGAACTTTCTGCAGGATTATGTTACTGAGGTCGGAAATCCCGACAATCAGCGCCGGGTCAAACGGGTTGAAGTGGAGCATCCGTCCGCCATCCTGCAGCAGGGGGTCGTGCTGGTGGACACCCCGGGGATCGGTTCGACCTTCCGCCACAATACCGAGGTCGCCTACCAGATCCTGCCGGAGTGTGACGCGGCGGTTTTTCTGGTCTCTCCCGACCCGCCCATCACCGAAGCGGAAATTGATTACCTGCGCCAGATCCGGGAATTTTTGCCGCGCACTTTTTTCCTGCTGAACAAGGTTGATTTTCTCGATGAGGCCGAACTGTCCGCATCCCTGACCTTTCTCTCCGACCAGCTCGAACCCCTGTGTGACGGTGCCCCGCAGGTTCTGCCGGTCTCCGCGAAAAAGGGCCTCGCTGCCCGCCTGCGTGGCGATGCGGCGGGCTGGGCCAGTAGCGGCATGCAGCAGGTAGAGCAGAATCTTATCGATTTTTTTGCCCGGGAAAAACAGCAGACCTTCCAGGCATCCCTGTGGCGCCGGATCAATGACCAGCTCAACACCCTGATCATGCAGCTGCAGCTGTCCCTTGAAGCGATGCAACTGCCCGAAGCCGAACTGAAGGAAAAAATTGCCCAGTTCCAGAAGGTTCTGCCGGATATTGAACGGGAAAAACAGGCGGCTGCGGACGTCGTTGCCGGTGATCACAATCGTATTGTCAAGGTGCTCGGCAAGGAGGTTGAAGCCGTGCGTGAGGGGGCCCGCCAGGCCATGGTCCCCCGTGTCGAAGAGATTATCAGGTCGGTGGCGGATACCGAAGAGGTCGAGCGGCTGGTACGTTCCCTGGTGGCGCGCGAGTTGCCGGTCTACTTTGCCCCGGCCATGCGCCGGGTCGATGAATCGATCCGGCGGCAGGCGAAGGAATTTCTTGCCCTGCATCAGCAGCGTTGCGATCAGTTGATCGAACGGGTCCGCAAGCTGGCGGCAGAGCTTTTCAACATTCCCTACCACGCCCCTCTGGTCGAGCGTGTCTATGTCCATTTTGATGCGCCGGGCTGGAGTCAGGATCTGTTTATTTCAGATCTTGATCCCCTCGGGCAAAAGGTCTCCCGCAAGCTGTTCACGCGCAGCTTCCGTCACCGGCGAACAATCCGGCGGCTGCGCGAGGAGACGCTGAAACTGCTGAATCAGAACACCGAACAGATTAACTGGACGCTGCGGCGAACCCTCGATGAGAGCTTCCGCCGCTATGCCTTTGAACTCGATGAACAACTCGACCGAACCATTGCCGCGACCCGGGCGGCCATGGATGTTGCCCTGCAGAAAAAAACCAGCCAGTCACGCCAGGTGGAAGAGCAGATCAGCCTGCTGCGCAATACCATTGCCACCCTGCAGGCGCTCGCGCTGCAACAGCCTCTGGTCGGCGGGAGCGCCTCAGCAACGAACGATTAACGGCTCCTGCCGCTTTGCGCGCGGCGACAGCACCGGTTGCGTCCTGCAGGCCGGGTCGTTCCCAGGTCTGCTAGGCCTGTTTCTATCTCTTTGAACCGTCCCCGTATCACGCCTTCCCGGCCTGCTTGAGTTGCAGGCTCATCCCCTTAGTCCGCGGGGGTGTCCACCACCTGTCCTGTCTCTTCAGTTTTCGGTGCAGAACGCGTGCGGCGTTTGCGCGCTGGTTTGGCCGTGGTTTCTGCTCCTGCCGCGGCCGGTGTCTCTGCCGCAGCTGCGGGTTCTGCCGTGGCCGCCGGCGTGGTCGCTTTACGGGGGCGCCGGGCGCGTGTTTTCGGTGCCGCCGGGGTGTCGCCGGCCGGCGGCGCAGGGGTCTCGGAGGGTGCTGCCGGCGGACTGTCCGGGGTGGCCGCAGCGGCCTGGTCCGCAGTCGTTGCCGGTGCTTTAGGTGACCGCCGTGACTGCTGCTTGTCCGCCTCCACGGGGCTGTCCGCAGTTGCCTCCGCCGTACCGGTGGTCGCAGCGTCCTGCTCGGCAGCGGGTTTTGCTGCCGGTTTGCGCGGGCGCCGCGGGCGCCGCTTGGCGGGGGCCGGCGCGCCCGGCGCGGTTGCCGTTTCCGTCTGGGCCGGGGGCGCGTCGCTGATCGTGCTGTTGGCCTGCGGCGTATCTCCACCAGGGGGCGTCTGCGGCATGTTTGACGTGTCCGGTTCCTGTTCCGCTGGTGCTTCCGGCGCCGGACCGTTGCCAGCTGTTTTCGCAGCCGGCTTGCGGGTTCTGCGTGACCGCCGCTTCGGAGTCTTCCCCGGCGTCTCTGCGCCCGCCTGATCGTCGCTCTTTGCGGGCGCTGCGTCGGTGGTCAGTGCCGTCTCTGCTTCCGCCTGGTCGGCAACGGCGGCCTCCGGTTCGCCGGCAGGTGGCGCCGCGTCACTGCTGGTGGCTGGTTTCTTGCGGCGTCTGCGCCGCCGCTTTTTCGTCGGAGCGTCTTCCGCGTTGGCAGGTGATGCTTCGTGACCGGTTTCTTGACCGGCTTCTTGGCCGGTTTCTTGACCGGTTTCTTGACCGGCTTCGTCCGGTGCCGCTTCGCTGTCGCTGGCTTCCCTCAGATCCTCCGCCACAGCGTCCGGGTCAGCCGGTTGCAGCGCCTCCTGGCGGGCTTCGGCGAGGGCCATCTCGATCTGGTTGGCGTGAGACACCGGCAGGCTCTTGCGGCTTTCCTCCTGCTCTTTTTCGCGTTTGAAGGTCTCCAGGTGGAGTTCGCCCGGCAACAGACCGGCCTGACCGAAAATCGAGACCTTCAGGCCGAGAAGAATTTCCAGTTGATTGATCGTTGCACGCTTCTGGTTGAGGAGAAAATTGGCCACGTCGTAGGGCACCCGCGCCTCGATATGACCCACCTGTCCTTTTGCCGCCGCGGTGTGGGCCTGGCGCAAAAAACTGACGGCCTGGGATTCGATACTCTTGATCCGCCCGACCCCATGGCAGTGGGGACATTCCTGGTAGGCACCAACGCTCAAGACCGGCTTGATCCGCTGACGGCTCATTTCCAGCAGGCCGAACTGGCTGATCCGGCCGACGGAAACCCGCGCCTTGTCGTTTTTCAGCGCACGGCGCAACTCCTGCTCGATCTCGCGTATATGCTTGCGATCACGCATGTCGATAAAATCGATGACGATCAGACCGCCAAGATCGCGCAGGCGCAACTGCCGGCCGACTTCGCTGGCGGCTTCCAGGTTGGTCTTCAGGGCGGTTGCCTCGATGCCGCTTTCACTCGACATTTTTCCCGAATTGACATCGATGGCAACCAGGGCTTCGGTCGGATCGATGACAATGGAGCCGCCGGAGGGGAGGGGGACCTGGTTTTTCGACAGGCCGTCGATCTGCTCTTCAATCTGGTAGCGGGAAAAGATCGGCCGGCGTTCCCGGTGACGCTTCACCAGGTGGGACAGCTCGGGCATGACCAGGGAGAAAAAGTCCTTGGTGTCCTGGAAGACCTTTTCATCATCGACCAGGACCTCATCCATGTCGGTGCTGAAATAGTCACGTATGGAGCGGATCGCCAGATTTGACTCCTGATAAAGCTGGGCCGGCGCCTTGACCTGGTCGCGGCGCTGGATGATGCCTTCAAACAGGCGCACCAGATAGTCGAAGTCGCGCTTGAGCTCTTCCTTGTCCTTGCCGATGCCGGCGGTCCGGACAATGTAGCCCATCCGTTCCGGCAGGTTGAGCTCGGCCATGGTTTTTTTGAGGAGCTTGCGCTGTGCTTCTTCGGTAATCTTGCGGGACACCCCCTTGGTCGTACTGTCGGGCATCAGAACCATGTAGCGGCCCGGCAGGGACAAAAAGGTGGTGAGGGCGGCGCCCTTGTTGCCGCGTTCCTCCTTGACGACCTGCACGAGGATCTCCTGGCCGCGGCGCAGGAGGTCGGCGATGCGCGGACGCCCCTTGGTGGATTCCCTGGCGGGGAAAAGTTCCGGATGAATCTCGCTGATCTGCAGGAATCCGAGTTTTTCCGCACCATAATCAACAAAAGCGGCCTGCAGCCCGGTTTCTACCCGAACCACAACCGCTTTGTAGATATTCCCTCTGGCCTGTTCCTGTCCGGCGAGTTCGATATCCAGTTCGCTCAACAGGCCATCGACCACGATCGCCACCCGGTTTTCCTCCGGGTGGGAGGCGTTGATCAACATCTTTCTGCTCATTATCAAACCTTTCTCGCCGTGTATAAACGGCACCTGCCGGCTCTGAACAACCCTGGACCTCACCGCAGTGCGGGGTCGTCAGGGCCGTGTTCCGGCGATAAATTAAACTTAAGATACCCGGCGCTGACCAGTTCAACTGCCGGGCATGGCTGCATATGGCTGGTTCGGCCTCAACACCCCTGTGGCGGTGGAGGCACGAATAAACTTTTATAATTCCGCTGACTATACCAGAGAAAGCTGCCAAAGTAATAAGGAAATTATTATCTTCCGGCAGGTCGGCAGGCCTGGCGGCAGGCAGGAGCTCCTGCCGGGGGGGGGCGAAACAGGGCAGATACCGGTCGGCGGATCCCGCGGCGGCGCGCCAGGGATGCCATTTTCTTTCCAAAAAGATGAATAATCAGTTATAATTATATCTACTTATGAAGCTTTCCGTCATTTTTCGCTATTCCCGCCGTAGAAGGAGGCAACCATGGCACGACATCATGTCTGGACACAGCAGATGGAGGCCAAGCTGCAAGCCTGGCACCGGTTACAGCAGATTGTCGACCAGGACAAGCCGGCCCCCTGCTTCACCCTGACCCGCGAGTACGGATGTCAGGCCTACGACCTGGCAGAAGCCCTGGTCAAACGGCTCAATGCCCGGGCTGCCGGCGAGCCGTGGATCGTCGTCGGTCGCCAGGTGATCGATGAGGTGGCCAAGCTGTCCGGTTACAGCGTCGACCAGATCGAAAAGTCACAGGAGACGCCGGCCTCGATGAAGGCGATCTTTTCCATGTTCCTCGACAACAGCCGCGCCGAAGAAACCGAAGTCTTTGCCCATATGCGCCAGGTTATTCGCGGCTTTGCCAAGCGTGGCAACTGTATCCTGGTCGGGCGGGCAGCACCGCATGTGACCCAGGACGTGGCCAACTGCATTCATCTGCGGCTGGTCGCACCGCTGTCCTTCCGTGCGCAGCGGGTTGCCCGGAATCAGAACCTCGATGCAGCCGAGGCGCGCGACTATATCGAGAGACAACAGGCACAGCGCGAGGACTTTGTCCGGCGTTTTGTCAACCAGTCCTCCAATGACCCCCATCTCTATCACCTGATTCTCAATAACGCGCGGATGGATGTCGCCGGCATGGCGGACGTCGCCGAACATTATATGGTGCATTGCCTGCGCTGAAAACCGCTGTCGCCGCGTCCCCTTGCTGCTCGCGGTCCTGAGCGGCACCGCCTCTTGCCAATGGAGATCCCCCTGACGTCCCCGGGGGGGCTCCATTATTTTTTGCCGTGCGCCGGTACGATGTTGTATAAAGGGAGCTCGCACGTCATCTGCATGCTTTTTTGCTGTTGAGTCTCATGCTCCAACTGAAACAGATTGATAAATTTTTCGCCGATCGCCGGCTCTTTGCAGCGATTGACTGGCATATCCGTCCGACCGACCGCATTGGACTGTGCGGGGCCAACGGGGCCGGCAAGTCGACCCTGCTGAAACTTCTCGCCGGGCTGGTCGAGGCCGATGCCGGCACTCTGCAGGTCGCCAAGGGGACAACCTTCGGCTATCTGCCGCAGGAAGGCCTGCTGCACCGGGGACGCACGCTGTTCGATGAGACCCGCAGCGCCCTTGACCGGCTGCTGCGTCTCGAAGCGGAAATCGGTCAGCTTGAAGCCACCCTTGGCGCGGCCACGACGGCGGATGAGATGGATCGTTACGCGGCGCTGCAGCAGGAGTTTGAGCTGCGCGGCGGCTATCAGATGGAAGCGGAGGTGGGTCGGGTACTCCACGGCCTCGGTTTTGCGGCGGCAGATTTCGACAAACCCTGTGAGCACTTTTCCGGTGGCTGGCAGATGCGCATCGCTCTGGCCAAGCTGCTGCTGCAGCGCCCCAACCTGCTGCTGCTCGACGAACCGACCAATCACCTTGACCTGCCGGCACGAGACTGGCTCGAGGGCTATCTGCAGGCCTACCCCCACGCGGTGGTGCTGGTGTCCCACGATCGTTTTTTTCTTGACCAGGTGGTCACCCGCATCGTTGAAATCTGGAATGGCAGCTTGACGGAGTATCCGGGCAACTACAGCCGCTATATCCAGTCCCGTGACGAACGGATTGCCGCTCTGAAAGCTGCAAAGCAGCAGCAGGACGAGGAGATCAGCCGCGTCGAGGCGTTTATCAGCCGCTTTCGCTACCAGGCCAACAAGGCGGCACAGGTGCAGAGCCGGGTCAAGCAGTTGGCAAAGATCGAGCGGATCTCCCTCCCCCCGGAGCGCAAGAAAATTGCGTTCAGTTTTCCCTCTCCCCCCAAGGGCGGCCGGATCGCCCTCAGCCTGGTCGGTGCCACGCAGCAGTATGGCGACCTGACAGTGCTGCGGGGGGTTGATCTGCAGATTCTCCAGGGCGAGCGGGTCGCGCTGGTGGGCCCCAACGGGGCCGGCAAGTCGACCCTGATGCGTCTGCTTGCCGGTGTCGAACAGCCGGTGACCGGAGAGCGTTGCCCCGGGCATAACCTGGTGCAGGCCTATTTTGCCCAGGATCAGGCCGCCACCCTGGATCCGGCCTTGACGGTTCATGCGGAGATCATGGCCGCTGCCCCCGTTGCCATGGTGCCCCGGCTGCGTAACATCCTCGGCGCCTTTCTGTTTTCCGGGGATGATGTCGATAAACCGGTCAAGGTCCTTTCCGGCGGCGAGCGCAACCGTCTTGCCCTGGCCAAGCTGCTGCTGCGGCCGGCAAACCTGTTGCTCCTTGACGAGCCGACCAACCACCTCGATCTGCAATCGAAAGAGGTGCTGCTCGACGCCCTGAAAAAATACACCGGCACCATCGTCTTTGTGTCGCACGACCGTTATTTTGTCGACGCGCTGGCAACGCGGGTGGTCGCCGTGGGAGAACAGACGGTGGCATCCTATCCGGGCAACTACGGCGACTTTCTCCTCGCCCGCCAGGGTGCCGGTGATACCAGCCACAGTTCGCGCCGCGTCGAGCAACAGGCGGAGCGCAGCATCGTTGCACCCCAGGAAGAAAAAGCGGACCGGATCAAGGCGCATAGCGAGCGCAAAGAAGAACAGCGGCGTGAACAACGGCGGTTGCGCGAGCTGACCGGTCTCGAAGAGGCCATCGCTGTGGCGGAAGAGGCCATCGGCCAATTGGAAAAACGGATGGCGGATCCGCAGCTCTACCAGGATGCGCAGCTGTGGCGGCAGATCAGCGAGGAACACAGCGCCCTGCGGAAAAATATTGATCAGATGTACCTGCAGTGGGAACAGTTGCAGTGCGCCTGACCGACAGCATGCGCCGCGGCCGGGTCAGGGTGCAGTGGCGGTGCCTTTAAGGAAGGTGTTTTCGCCAGCTTGCTGGTAACGAGGGCTTAACGAGTGGAAATTTTGCGACTCCCGCGAGGAAAACTGGTTCGCCCGCAGGTCAACCCGGCCCGCGTCAATCTGCCTGAGGCAATGGCGAAGTTGCGCGGCAGCCGTTTCACCGGATACCTGCGCTTTGATGCTCCGCAAGGGGTAGGGATTCTCCTGTTTCAAAGCGGCCGGCTGATCAGCACGCTGTTTTTCCCCTCCGACGACAAACCCCGCCAGATCGCCTATGATGCCATTGCGCGGGTCTTTGAGGTTTCGATTCTCGGCGCTGCGCAACTGTACATCTACCAGCTGTCGGCAGACCTGGTGGTCGGAATCCATGCGCTGCTCCACGGGCGTTACCTGCTCAAGGGGGAAGATCTGCAGCGGCTCGACATCCCGGCGCTGCTCAAAAGAATTGCACAGGAGCGCCTCAACGCCTGTCTGCGTGTCTATGCCGCAGAACGCACGGTCCTGATTTTTTACGACAGTGGTTCCGCCCTGGGTTTTTATCATGAAGGCGCAACGGAACTGCAAGTGACCGCGGATGTTGGCGAATCTGTCGCCGCGGTTGCCGGCGCACGCCTCGATCTGGTCGAAATCCAGGGGGCCGAAGAACTGGTTTTCGCGGACCTGATGGGTTGCGCAGACCTTGGTCCGATCTGGCAGAATGCGCGGGCTCTGCTCCTCGATGAACGGGCCCGACGCGAGGAGTCGCTGATGCGTGATCAGCCCGCCAGGCATGACCGCTGAGCCGGACATTGTGCCCGGATGGTTTTTTTGCCTGTATTTCGTGAGCTTTATTGTTGACCGGTCTGATCGGTTGGACTATATCTTTTAGCTTGCAAAAATTGTTCGTCCAGCTTTTGTCCACTAAATTTATCAGGAGGCTTCAGATGAAACGATTGTCCGCAGTACTTTCTTCTCTGGTTCTTGCTCTCTGCGTCGCCGTTCCCATGGCGTCAGCCGACACGATCAAGCTTGGTGTCGCCGGTCCGCACAGTGGCGATTTGGCTCCCTATGGTATCCCCGCGATGCGTGCAGCACAGCTGGTGGTCAAAGAGATCAACGCCAAAGGCGGCATCCTCGGGAAACAGGTGGAACTGCTGATTCAGGACGAGCAGTGCAACCCGAATATTGCAACCAACGCCGCGACCCGTCTCGTCAGTGACGGTGCGCACGTCGTCATGGGACACATCTGCTCCGGTGCCACCAGGGCCGCACTGGGCATCTACCGCGAGGCGAAAATCCCGGTCATGTCTCCCTCCGCAACCAACCCGCCGTTGACCCAGAGTGGCGAGTATCCCAACTTTTTCCGCACCATCGCGTCCGACGACATGCAGGCCAAGCTGGCTGTTGAATACGCCGTCGCCAATCTGGGCATCAAAAAGGCTGCCGTTCTCCACGATCGCGGTGACTATGGTCGCGGCTTTGCCGAGTTCGCCAAGGAAAACCTTGAGAAGGCCGGCAATGTCGAGATCGTCCTCTTCGAAGGGATCACCCCCGGTGCAATGGATTATTCCTCCATTATCCAGCGGATTCGTCAGACCGGTGCCGACGCCCTGATTTTTGGTGGCTACCATCCGGAAGCATCCAAACTGGTCACCCAGATGCAGCGCAGACGTCTTGATGCCATTTTCATCTCCGACGACGGGGTCAAGGATGACAGTTTCCTCAACGTCGCCGGCACCGCTGCCAATGGCGCCTATGTCACCGGTCCGCGGGATCTCTCCAGCCTGCCCCTGAACCAGGCCGCCGTTGAGGCGTTCCGCACCGAATACGGCGCTGAACCGGGCGCCTTTTTCCAGGAAGGCTATGCCGCAACCCTGGCGCTGCTGAACGCGATTGAAAAGGCCGGATCCACCGACTATGACGCTGTTGTCAATGCGCTGCGCACCGAATATGTCGATACCCCGGTCGGGAACATCAAGTTTGACGAAAAAGGTGATGCCGAAGGCGTTGGCTTCTCCATGTTCAAGGTGGAAGACGGCGCTTTCATCGAAATGCAGTAACGGCCGGTCGGCGGGATCTCCTGCCGCGGTCGGTTCTGTTTGAAGCCGGGGGGCTGACTGTCATGGGCGGCCCCCCGGTCGCTGTTACGCGGCAGGGATGGCTTGCTCTTGTCTGCCTGGCCCGGATCATCTTTTCCCCGCACTCTTTTCACCACGGGCGGTTGGTGCTATGGAATACTTTCTTGAGCTCTTTTTCAGTGGCCTGACCCGGGGGAGCATCTATGCCCTGATAGCGCTGGGCTATACGATGGTTTATGGCATCATTCAGCTGATCAATTTCGCCCACGGCGAGATTTACATGATCGGCGCTTTCGTTGCGCTGATCGTTGCCGGTGTCTGTACGATCTACGGACTGAGCGGTTTTGCCATCCTGATCCTTGCGGCGGTCATTGCCACCATCTATGCCGCCGCTTACGGCTATACCCTGGAGAAGATCGCCTATCGCCCGCTGCGCGGGTCGCCACGCCTGTCGCCACTGATCAGTGCCATCGGCATGTCAATTTTCCTGCAGAACTACGTCCTGCTTGCCCAGACCTCCGATTTTCTTCCCTTTCCGCGCCTGATACCCGATTTTGCCTTCATGGAGCCGGTTGCCCACATCATCGGGTCGCCGGAGCTGGTTATCCTGATCACCACGCTGGTCACCATGATTCTGCTCACCCTGCTGATTAAAAAAACCCGCGTCGGCAAAGCGATGCGGGCGACCCAGCAGGATTTGAGCATGGCGCGGCTGGTCGGCATCAATGTTGACAATGTCATCTCCCTGACCTTTGTCATCGGCTCGGTCCTGGCTGCTATCGGCGGGGTGCTGGTGGCCTCCTATATCGGCCAGGTGAGCTTCTACATCGGCTTTCTTGCCGGGGTCAAGGCGTTTACCGCTGCTGTTCTCGGGGGAATCGGTTCGATTCCCGGCGCGGTCCTGGGCGGGCTGATCATCGGCTGGTCGGAGAGTTTCGCTGCCGGTTATATTTCCAGTGACTATGAAGACGTACTGACCTTTGTTCTGCTGGTTGTCATTCTGATTGTCCGGCCGGCCGGCATCCTTGGCAAGGTCCGTAAACAGAAGGTGTAGGGGCGGTCTATGTTGCAACAGTTCAAACAATCGCTGAAAATTTCCCTCTGGTTTGTCTTTCTCACCTTTCCGCTGCTGGTGGTGAAGGTCAATACCATTCAGAATGTGGTTGTCTGGCGCTGGTCCAACATTCTCTGGGTCGCAATCGGCAGTTTTGTTCTCTCGTATTTCTGGCGCTACATGCTGGCCCGGCGCAGCAAAAAGCATCAGAAGGCGGAAGAAGGGGTCGATACCCGCAGCCGCTTGCAGATAGCCCTGGAAAATGTCCAGCTGCGCAACCGGGCGATGGTCGTCCTGCTGGTCCTGGCACTGATCTTTCCTTTGGCCTTCGACACCTACCAGACCAATATCATGGTGACCGCGCTGATCTACGTTGTTCTCGGTCTCGGTCTCAACCTCGGCGTCGGCCTGGCCGGCCTGCTTGATCTGGGCTATGTCGCCTTCTTCGGCGTCGGTGCCTATTCCTACGCCATCCTCAATCACAACTTTGATATGGGCTTCTGGATCGTCCTGCCGATTGGCGGGCTGCTCGGCTGCCTGTTCGGACTCGTCCTGGGATTCCCCATCCTGCGCCTGCGCGGCGATTACCTGGCGATTGTCACCCTTGGCTTCGGAATGATCTTCAAGGTGGTCATGGAGAACTGGGAACAGCTCTCCCTCGGGCCCAGCGGCATTGCCAACATTGATCGGCCCGGTCTCTTTGGTCTGCAGATGAGCCTGGCCCAGTCAACCACTTACATCTATTACATCATGATTGCCCTGGTGGTGCTGACCATCATCGTCACCAACCGTTTGAAAAACAGCCGCATCGGCCGGGCCTGGATCGCGCTGCGCGAGGACGAGATCGCCTGCGTTGCCATGGGCATCGACATGGCGCGAACCAAGTTGTCGGCCTATGCCCTCGGAGCGTTCTGGGCCGGTATGGTCGGGGTGCTGTTCGCCGCCAAAACCACCTTTATCAACCCCGCCAGCTTCACCTTCATGGAGTCCGCCATCATCCTGTCGATCGTCGTTCTCGGTGGCATGGGCTCGATTCTCGGGGTTATTCTCGGCGCCTTTATTCTCGTGTTGCTGCCCGAGTATCTGCGCGCTTTCGCCGAATACCGGATGCTGGTTTTTGGTGTGGCCATGACCCTGATGATGATTTTCCGTCCCCAGGGACTGATCAGCAATCTGCGCCAGATTTATCAATACAAGGGCCTCAAGGATAAATCGGAACCATGACAGAACATAAACATAAACTACTGGAAGTGAAGGGGCTGACCATGGATTTCGGTGGTCTGCGCGCCGTTGACGGCGTCTCCCTGACTGTGCACGAAGGGGAGATTGCGGCCCTGATTGGTCCCAACGGTGCGGGGAAAACCACGTTCTTCAACTGTGTTACAGGGATCTATACGCCGACCGAAGGGGAGATCCTGCTGCACCCCAAAGGACAGGAGACGCGACGCCTTAACGGCCTCAAGCCCAACCGTGTAACCGAGATGGGACTGGCGCGCACCTTTCAGAATATCCGCCTGTTTGCCAGTATGACGGTTCTTGAGAATGTCATGATTGGCCGTCATTGCCGCACCCATTCCGGTATTCTGCGCTCGATCTGGCGCGGCAAGAGCGTGCGCGAGGAAGAGCAGCAGATCGTTGAGACCAGTTACCGCCTGCTGCAAAAGGTCGGGCTGGGGAAATTTGTCAACGAGTTTGCAAGAAACCTTCCCTACGGTGCCCAGCGCCGCCTCGAGATTGCCCGCGCCCTGGCCACCGACCCGTTCCTGCTGTTGCTTGATGAGCCGGCTGCGGGCATGAACCCCTATGAAACCTCCGAGCTTGACCAGTTGATCTGCCGTATCAGCGAGGAAGAGAAAGTCGCCATTCTGTTGATTGAGCACGACATGAAGCTGGTGATGAAAATTTCCAACCCGATCTACGTGATGGAGTACGGCAAAAAAATCGCCCAGGGAACGCCCTTGGACATCAAGGACAATCCAAAGGTGATCGAGGCCTATCTGGGAGAGGAAACAGATGCTTGAACTGACGAATGTGCAGACCTATTACGGCAATATTCAGGCGTTGAAGGACGTCACGATCAAGGTTCAGGAAGGGGAAATCGTTGCCCTGATCGGTGCAAACGGTGCCGGCAAAACCACGACCCTGATGTCCGTCTGCGGGATCACTCCGCCGCGTTTCGGTGAAATACATCTGGATGGTGATCCGATTCATGGCCAGAGTCCCGAGAGCATCGTCAAGCGGGGCATTGTTCAGGTGCCTGAAGGCCGCCGGATCTTTCCCGACATGACGGTACTGGAAAACCTTGAGATGGGCGCTTTTCTGCGGACCAACAAGCGCCAGATCCAGCAGGATCTCAATTATGTCATGACCCTTTTCCCGATTCTGGAAAAGCGCCAGACCCAGCTCGGTGGCACGCTCTCCGGTGGTGAACAGCAGATGCTTGCCATTTCCCGCGCGCTTATGGCCCGCCCCCGGGTCCTGTTGCTCGACGAACCGTCCCTCGGGCTGGCACCGCTGATCATCAAGCAGATTTTCGAAATTATCCGGCAGATCAACAAGGAGAACAACACGACGATCTTTCTCGTCGAACAGAACGCCAACCAGGCGCTCAAGTTGGCTGATCGCGGGTATGTCATGGAGAACGGTCGTATCACCCTGGTTGACTCGGCCGCCAACCTGCTCGCCAACGATGCGGTTCGCAGGGCGTACCTCGGAATTTAAGGGGAGATCACAGACCCGTCCTGCTGCCAGCGGTCAACCGGCGCGTGCGTCTGCTCCTCACGGGTTCATCAGGTAGCGCCGCTGTTCGACGGATGAGCTACCGCCCTCTGCCTGTGGCCGGGGCATCATCGCAGGTGGTTTTTCTCCCCTTTTCGCTGCTGGTGACAGTTTCCCATGAACATGCCCGTCAACTCCGACTCCCCGTCCCGCGGCATCTTACTGCTTTACCTCGGAGTGACGCTGCTCAGCTTCAATGGTATTTTTTCCAAGCTGATTCCCCTTGATGCCTTCTCTATCACCCAGCTGCGCAGCCTCGTCGCCGTTGGCGGTTTCTATCTGGTCTGCCGGACCTGCAAGGTGTCCTTGCGCGTCTCCTCGCCGCTGGACCTGGCGGGTATCTACGGACTGGGCCTGGTGATGGGCCTGCACTGGGGCACATTTTTTCACGCCATGCAGATTTCCAGTGTTGCCGTCGGCATTCTCGCCCTGTTCAGCTATCCGATGATCACCGTGCTGCTCGAACCTGTTTTCAGTCGCCGCCGGCTGGCGTTGCGGGATATCGTCTCCGGTCTGCTGGTCCTGGTCGGGCTGCTGATCATGGTCTGGCAGGATCTCCTGCTTGGAGTAAGCGGGCAGATTGTGACCGGTGCCGCCTGGGGGGTCCTCTCCGCCCTGCTGTTTGCCCTGCGCAACCTGACGCAGAAATATTTTTTCAAAGCCATTCCCAGCGGCACCCTGATGTTTCACCAGTTGACCGCCGTGACCCTGTTGTTTGTGCCCTTTGTCGATTTCTCCGCGGCCAACCGCCTGACGTTGAATGGCTGGGTCCTGGTCGTGCTGCTCGGGCTGCTGGGCACAGCCGCTGCGCATACCTTCTATTCCGCCAGCCTCAAGCGTCTCGATGCCAAGACCGTTTCCCTGATCGGCTGCCTGCAACCGGTCGTGACGATTCTGCTGGCCTGGGCGATTCTCCACGAAGTCCCGTCGTTGTCCGTGGTATTCGGTGGTGCGATTATCCTGTTTGTTGCCATGCTCGAATCGGGCCTGCGCCGCTGACCGGCGCTGCCGCTACGGCTTGTCTCTAACTGCTATTGTGATCAGGAAAGCGGATGATCCTGCTGGCCAAAGTTGTCGTTACCCTGGTGATGATCCTGCTGCTAAGCGCTGTGGCGGAGTATGCCAACCCGCGGCTGGCCGGAATTTTCTCCGGTTATCCCATTGGTTCGGCGATCGTCCTGTACTTTTACGGTCTTGAACGCGGCGTTGATTTTGCCGCGGTCAGTGCCAGTTACAATCTGGTCGGCCTGGTTCCTTCCCTTGCCTTTGCCCTGGTCTACTTTTTTGTCCTGCGTCGCGCACCTGACCGGCATATCGCTGTTACGCTGCTGCTCGCTCTGGGTGCCTACGCCAGCACCGCCCTGCTGGTTGGGGCGTTGCCGCTGCAGGCAACCGGCAGTATCATGGTGTCGGCCCTGGCGCTGTTGTTCTGCAGCTGCCTGGTTTATGGCCGCGCCGAATCGGTGCAGCCACCACGGCTTCCTTTGCGCCTGCGCGTGCTGGTTTTTCGGGTCCTCTGCGCAGCGACCCTGGTCATCTCGATTACCGCGCTGGCCGGTCTGGTCGGGCCGCGCTGGGCAGGTATTCTTTCCGGCTTTCCGTTGATTCTGCTGCCGCTGGTGGTGATTGTTCATCTGCACCTCGGCGCGGCCTGTGCGCGATCGCTGCTCAGTCATTTTCCCATCGGCCTCTGGTCCGTGTTCTGCTATTCCCTCACCCTCGTCTTCGCCTACCCGAAATTCGGGCTGCAACTGGGCACCCTGGTTGGCTTTCTGGTCGCCACGCTGGCCCTGTTGCTGCTCAACCTGAAGACCTTGCTGGCGACCCGTAAGTCCCGTCAGCCCTGACGATACCGGCGCCATCAGCCCGTTGCGCTGCCGTGCGCGCAACCACGTCTTGCGCTGTTAACCAGCGGGGCCAACCCGGCTCCCTGGCCTGTATCGAATACCTGTCCGCTCGTCTTGCAAAGCGCTTTTGAAGAGCTATCATTGGAACAGGCCCCGGTTTGATCTGAGCCAACCCCGTTGGCAGGACGATCCGGTTTTGTGGCCCGGTCAGGGAACACTGCCGGCGGGCGGTTTCCCTCGACGCTGGCAGATCCCGCCGACAGCCAGGGAGGTGCGTTATGAAACTGACGAGATGGGACCCCTTTGGGGACGTGGACGGCGTATTGCAACGTTATGCCAGGGGCGGCGACTGGCCGTTTCGCGGTGGCATGGAAGGTGAAGACTGGACCCCGCGGGTGGATATCAGCGAGACGGACAAAAGCTTCTGTATCAAGGCCGAGGTGCCCGGGGTCAAGCGCGAGGATGTCAAGATCAGTATCGAGGATCGCGTGTTGAATATCCGCGGCGAAAGCCGTCAGGAAAAGGAGGACAAGGACGAAAAGATGCATCGGATCGAGCGCTTCTACGGCAGCTTCAGCCGCAGCTTCACCCTGCCGGAGAACATCGACATCAGCAAGATCGATGCGAGTTTTAAAGATGGTGTGCTGACTCTGGATCTGCCGAAAACCGCGGAGAAAAAACCCAAATCGGTTGAAGTGAAGATTCGTTGATCTGTCCGGCAGAGGGGGGTGCAATGAGGGGGAACATGGTGTGACCGGCTCATCATCGTGAACGATGGGTGAGCAGCTGGCCCGTTTGCCCCCGGGTTTGTCGAGCGGGGATCGGGCTGGTCATGAGGCAGGGAGGCGCCCCTGCCTTTTTCTTGGTTCAGCGCACGCTGCCGTTATCCACCCGGTTCCTCTGCGGCGTCGAGGAGGGTAAAGGCGGCGCAGACGTCCGGGTCGATCTTGCGCGGCCGGCCGCTGCCGGAATCGACATAGACCCAGTCGGTCTGGGCACGCGCCAGCAGGGTTCCATCGGCAGCACGGAGGAACTGGTAGCGGCGCAGGGAGCGGGTGCGCTGCATATTGCAGACCCAGGTGCGGATGTCCATCTCCTCCCCGGCAAAGGCGGGCCTGAGATATTCGATCTGGTGGGCCCGCACCACCCAGCTGCTGCCCAGCTGGCGGTAGAGCTGCTCGGTGCATCCCTGGGCGTTCGAATGGAGAATCGCCACGTCCTGCATCCACTGCAGATAGGCAATGTTGTTGACATGCCCATTGGCATCGTTGGCGTCCGCGGGGATGACGAGCCGGTGGGAATAGATCGCTGGCATCCTGGAGTGGTCCTGTGAGTACGGGTTGCACGGCAGCTCTGTCGCCCTGGTGCGAAGAACACCGCCGGGGTGGGCATGTAACAGGCCCGCGCCCTTAACGTCTGGCGATCATCCTAGCAGGCGTCAGGCGCTTTGTGAATGGCCGAATGCCGGAAAAACCGGCTCGTTGAACCTCTGTCGCGACGGGGAATTTGAATATCCCGCACGCTTATGGCATCTTGACACTGTCGCCTCGGTGTGATGGCGGCCCGGACTGGTCAGCGACTGGATAACGATAAAAGGAGAGACGCATGCACAACTACAGCGGACATTACTACGCCGGGACCTGGCACAGCTCTTCCCAGCGGGATGCCATACGGGTGATCAACCCGGCCACGGAAGAGGTGATCGGTGCCGTTCCGGCGGGAACCGCAGCCGATGTCGACGCGGCCGTCGCGGCGGCCTGCGCGGCACAGCCGGACTGGGCGGAGCGTGGTGCCGCCGGACGTGTCGATTATCTGGAGAGGCTGCATGAAAAACTGGTGGAGCGCGGGCCCGAACTGGCCGAACTGATCACCAGCGAACTGGGCATGCCGGTCAAACTGTCGCTGCGGATTCAGGCCACGCTTCCCGCCCTGGTGCTGCAGAGCTACATCGCCCTGGTCAGGGATTTCTCCTTTAGCGAGCAGATCGGACACTCCCTGGTGCTGAAGGAACCGATCGGCGTCGTCGCCGCGATTACCCCCTGGAACTACCCCCTGCACCAGCTGATGATCAAGGTGGCGGCTGCCCTGGCCGCCGGTTGTACCGTCGTTGCCAAGCCGAGTGAGCTGGCCCCCTTAAATGCCTTTGCCCTGGCCGAGATCATCGATTCCTGTGGTTTTCCCGCCGGCGTCTTCAACCTGGTCAGCGGCACCGGCAGCGCCGTTGGTGAACCTCTCTGTGCCCACCCCGGGGTCGATATGGTCTCCTTCACCGGTTCCACAGCGACGGGCAAGCGCATCCTGACCCTGGCCGCCGCGACGGTCAAGCCCGTTGCCCTTGAGCTCGGCGGCAAGTCGGCAGCGATCCTGCTTGACGATGCGGATCTGGCAACGGCGGTCAAAGCCACCCTTAACAGCTGTTTCCTCAATTCCGGCCAGACCTGTAGCGCCCAGACCCGGCTGCTGGTGCCGCAGGAGCGTTATGCGGAGGTGGTGACCCTGGTGCAAGAGCTGACGGCGGGTTTTGTGGTGGGCGATCCCCGTGATCCCCAGACACGGATCGGCCCGCTGGTCTCTGCGTCGCAGCGTGACCGGGTGCAGGAATTCATCCGGGCGGGTGTGACGCAAGGCGCCGAGCTGCTAGCCGGCGGCGCTGAGCCCCCGGTCGGCCTGCCGCACGGCTATTATGTGCAACCGACAGTCTTCGGCGCGGTCACCCCGGCGATGACCATCGCCCAGCAGGAGATTTTTGGACCGGTGCTGTGCATCATGACCTATGCGGATGAAGAGGAGGCCATCCGCACCGCCAATGACAGTATCTACGGACTGTCCGGGGCTGTCTGGTCAGCCCGGAACGATCGTGCGGAACGGGTTGCACGCCGCCTGCAGACCGGCCAGGTGGATATCAACGGTGGCCGTTTCAATCCCCTGGCCCCCTTTGGCGGGTACAAACAGTCAGGCCTTGGACGGGAGCTGGGCCACTACGGTCTGGAGGAGTTTCTGCAGACAAAATCCTTACAGTTCTGATCACATAAATCGCGGGTGAGGGTGGGGCGGTCCTTATTGACTTTGTCACTGTATCGGGTATGATCTCCCGTATAAGCCGATGGCTTTGCACGTTTCTATCGCATTTGGCGATGATCGCGGGATCCTCTGAGGGAGGTTGTCATGGGAGAAGAGAAACTGAGAAAGATGCTGGCGGGACTGGGGATTGCCACCCTGGTGTCGGCGGCCGGGGTGACACTGCCGCCGCCTGTCAATGCCGCCAGTGGCTGAGGCTCCAAGGATGACAGTGCGGTCAGCACTGACAAGGAGCAAAAACCTGCGGGCAGTGGCTGAGGGGGCCAGACCGACGGTGCCGTGAGCACCGACGAAGATGGCAAGACCAAGAAACCTGCGGACAGTGAAGGGACCGAGCCCGACGAGGCCAAGGGCACTGAGGCAGACAAGAGGTTGGGAGAAAGCGGTTGATAAGGTCCCGATCGGTGTCGTTGGCACCGAATGAGCGCCGCTTGCTAGCATGAAAAAAAACACACCAAAGGGTCGATTGAGCTTGCATGTTCTTTCGGCCCTTTGTGCTGGAGGAGAGACTGTGGTTGAGGTGAAATATCTCTGTCCGAGAACCTGGTCGCTGTTGTCACCGCCTGTGCAGGCCCAACTGCAGCAGGGGTATGCGCCCGGCGCCGATGTCAGGGAGACTCTTCGCCACCTGTCCCCGGAACCTGCCTGGCTGCCTGACCTTGCTGCGGTGGAGCTGGCCAATGGCCGGCTGCGGTCGCAGCCGCCGGTACCGCTGTCTCCATCATCGGAGCAACGGGAACTGAATCCCAGCCTTGAGGTGGTGGCGGTGGCATGGCGGGGCCTGTTGCCTGTGCTTGACGGGTCCCTGCTGGAACCGGAGCAGGGAGAGGAATTCCTGTTGTTCTGGCGGCACCCCCGCAGTGGGCGGTTCCGCTGTGATGTCGCTGCGGCGGCTGATCTGCTGGCACTGAAAATCATTGTTGAAGGGCATGATCCCCGTGCTATTGCGGCGGCTACCGCGCAGCCTGTCGCTGTTGTCGACCGCGCTGTTGAGAAGGCGGTAGAACGTGGCTTATTGTTGTCGCCGCCCTCGCGGCTGGTTCGCAGCCCAGCGACCTTTCCTGCCCCTGCCGGAACAGCGGAACGGTACCTGAGCTCGCCGGCATTTACCCTGCAATGGCATATCACCCAGAGCTGTGACCTTCACTGTCGTCACTGCTATGACCGCAGCGAACAGGCAGATATCGCCCTGGACAAGGGTATGCAACTGCTCGACCAGATGCGCGACTTCTGCCTGCAGCGGCATGTTTACGGGCAGATCTCCTTCAGCGGCGGTAACCCTTTTTTACATCCGGATTTTTTTCCCCTCTACCGGGCGGCAGTGGAGCGCAACCTGATCGTTGCCGTGCTGGGCAATCCGGTCAGCGAAGAGATGCTGCGGCAGTTGCTCACGATTGCGCCTCCGGCGTTCTACCAGGTCAGCCTTGAAGGTCTCATGGCACACAATGATGAGATTCGCGGACCGGGGAACTTTGCCGCAGTCGTCAATTTTCTCGACCTGCTGCGGCGCCACCAGGTGCCCTCCCGGGTGATGCTGACCCTGACCGAGAAGAATATGGAGGAGGTTCTGCCGCTCGCGGAGTTCCTGCGCGACAAGGCGGACCTGTTTACCTACAACCGGCTCGCCATGGTTGGCGAGGGGGCGGCATTGCAATCAGCCCTGGGAGGAGGCTACCAGGCGTTTATCCGGGACTATATCGAGGCGAAACAGCATAACCCGATCATCGCCCAGAAAGACAACCTGATCAATATCGAGCGTGACAACCAGGGTCTGGAACTGTTCGGCGGCTGCACCGGTTACGGGTGCGGCGCGGCCTTTAATTTTTTCGCGATTGTGCCGAACGGCGACGTCCATGCCTGTCGCAAATACCCGTCGCCTATCGGCAACATTCACCGCAGCAGCCTCGCAGATATCTATGATTCCGAGCGCGCCCGGGCCTATCGCGAAGGTCCGTCGGAATGTGCCGGCTGTCATCTGCGTCCGGTCTGTGGCGGCTGCCCCGCGGTCACCTACGGGTGCGGCCTTGCGCCATTGACCCGCAGGGACCCCGCCTGCTTTGTTGAGCGGAAATAATACCCGTATCAATCCGTCAGTTCTGACTCCAGGGGCACCAGCAGAATCTCGATGCGGCGGTTCTGTGCGCGTCCCTCCGGGGTGCCGTTGTCGGCAACCGGCTGGTACTCACCGAAGCCGGCGGCAATCAGGCGATCACCCGGCAACCCGGCCTCCTGCTGCAGGAAGTGGATCACGCTGGTGGCCCGTGCCGTAGAAAGTTCCCAGTTGGTCGGGATGCGCTCCCGCAGGCCGGCGCTGATCGGAACGTTGTCGGTGTGGCCGGCGATGCGCAGGGCGCGGTCGGGGAAGCGGTTGAGGACTTCTCCCAGATTTTTCAGGACGGCTTTGCCCTCTTCGCGCAGGCGGGTCTCGCCCGACGCAAACAGGATCTGATTGAGCAGGTTGACCGTCAGCTTGCCCTCCAGGTTGGAGATCGTCAGCTCCCCTCGCTGGATCTCCTCTTCGAGGGCTCCAACCAGCTCCTCGTAGGTATGCTTGACCTGCGCCAGCCGTGCTTCGCGGGCGATCTTCTCTTTTTCCAGGGCATGGTTGAGTTCCTCAATGGTGGCGAGCAGGTGATCGTTGGTCTGCTGCATATCATTGAGCTGCTCATGCAGCGCGTCGATGCGCTGCTGATGAAGGGAGAGATTCCCCTGCTGGCGCTCCTGGGCCGCGCTGGCGACGAGCAGGTCGCGCTGCAGCTTGGAGTTCTGCTGCAGGATCTCAACCATGCGGGCATTGAGAGTGGCCAGATCCGCCTGCAGCACCTGCTTGTCCTGGCGCAGTTCGGCGGTAGAGGCAGAGAGCCGGGCGACATCCGCCGTGAGCAGGTCGGCTTCGTTGACCTTTTGCTGATAGGTTCCTTTGCCGACACAGCCGACAAGGAGAAAAAAGACCAGGGACACGAGACTGAAACGGAATATTTTCATGGACGACTCCTCCTGAGACAACCGCTTAAAAGAACTAATTTTTATCACAAGTGGCGGAAATGTAAAGGAGATTTGCTCGTCGACCGGCAGTGTTTTCAGTTGCGACCACGCCGACCGATATGCTATAGATGAACCTCATTTCCGGCAGGATATACTGATCTTTCAGTAACTTGTCGTCGTTAGCCCGGGAGAGGCAGATGCAGTTTGAGGTTGAGAGAATTGTCCGCACGGCACTGCAGGAGGATATTGGTCTGGGTGACGTCACAGCAGCGGTGACCGTCCCGAAGGATGCGGTCTCACGGGCGGAACTGGTTGCCAAAGAGGACTTTGTCCTGGCTGGTCTGGATGTCGCCGCAGCGGTATTTCATCAGCTCGATGCGCAGATCCGGTTTGAAAAAATCTTTGTCGACGGACAGCATGTCAAAAAAGGGGAGGTCATTGCCTGGCTGAAAGGGCCGTCGCAGCAACTGCTGCAGGGGGAGCGGGTGGCCCTCAACCTGCTGCAGCGCATGTCCGGGATTGCCACCCAGACGGCGCGTTACGTCGCCCAGGTGGCCGGCACCGGCGCGGTGATCGTCGATACGCGCAAAACGGCGCCGGGGCTGCGTGCCCTTGACAAATACGCGGTGCGGACCGGTGGCGGCCGCAATCATCGCATCGGCCTGTTCGACGGCGTCCTGATCAAGGAAAATCATATCGCTGCCGCCGGCGGCATCGCTGCCGCGATTGCGAGTGCCAGGGCGCAATTGCCCCATACGCTGAAAATCGAGGTAGAAACCTGCACCCTGGAGGATGTCCAGGAGGCCCTCGACGCGGCCGCCGATATCATCATGCTCGACAACATGTCCAATGAGGAGATGCGCCGCGCGGTGGCGCTGATTGACGGCCGGGCCCTGGTGGAAGCCTCCGGCGGCGTCAACCTGGAGCGGGTCGGAGAGATTGCCGCGACCGGGGTCAACATCATTTCCGTCGGTGCGCTGACCCATTCGGTCACTGCCGCTGATATTTCGATGCTGTTCAAGTGAGTGGAGGGGTGGTGCGATCCCGCGATCAGATCCTCGCACTGTTACGCTCCGAGTCACAGTCCTATCTGTCGGGTGAGCAGATCAGTCGCACCCTGAACCTTTCCCGTGCGGCGGTGTGGAAGCAGATCGAGGGGCTGCGCGCTCAGGGCTTTTCGATCGAGGCGCGCCACGCCAGGGGGTACCGGCTCATCGATGCTCCCGACCTGCTGGATGCCGGCGCACTGCGCCAGGACGCCTGCCGGATTCTCCGCGGCCCGCTGGAGATCCTGTCGACCACTGACTCGACCAACCTGCAGGTGCGTCTGCGGGCTGAAGCCGGCGCGCCTGAGGGAACCATCGTGATCGCCGATCAGCAGCAGTCCGGCAAAGGGCGGCTGGGGCGTCTCTGGGCATCGCCGGCCGGGGTGAACCTCTACTGCTCCATCCTGCTGCGACCGCAGCTCCCCGTTCAGCAGGCACCGCAATTAACTTTTCTTTCCGCCGTGGCGGTCGCCAGAACCCTGGCCAGTGTCTGCGGTCTGGGCGCAACGGTCAAATGGCCCAATGACATTCTCATCGGCGGCGCCAAGATTGCCGGTCTTCTCAATGAGATGGATGCTGAAACCGAACGCATCAACTACGTGGTGCTCGGCATCGGGATCAATCTCAATATGACGGCCGAACAGTTTCCCGCCAACCTCAATTATCCCGCCACCTCGGTCCTGCTTGAGACCGGCCGGACAGTTCATCGTAACAGTTTTCTGCGTGTCCTGCTGGAGCGCCTCGATCGATACTACGCCGAGTTTCTCCATCAGGGGTTTGCGCCGATCCGGCAGCGCTGGGAGGCCCTCTGTCCGATCATCGGCCGGCGGGTGCGGGTGGAGATCGGCAACGGCGGCCTGACCGGAACGGTGATCGGCCTCGAGCCGGATGGCGCCTTGCGCCTGCAGCTCGATTCCGGTGCTGTCGAGCGGATCGTTGCCGGCGATGTGCGGCTGGTCAACCCCTGACGGGACCAAGGAAGGATAACCATGCTCCTGGTGATTGACGTAGGCAACAGCAATATCGTTCTCGGGGTCTATCGGGAACGCCAGTTGATCCATGACTGGCGCGTGGCGACGGACAAGCATCGCACCCTCGATGAATACGCCATGGTGGTTCATCATCTGTTTCAGCTTGGTGACCTTCGTTTCAGCGATCTGACTGCTGTCATCGTTGCCAGCGTCGTTCCTCCCATGCTCGACACCCTGGAAGGAATGTGCAAAAAATATTTTCATCTGACCCCTTACGTTGTCGGTCCGGGAATGAAGACCGGCATGCCGATCCACTACGACAATCCGAAGGAGGTGGGTGCCGACCGCATTGTCAACGCCGTTGCCGCTTACGACAAGTCGCGCTGTGCCCTGATTGTCGTTGATTTCGGCACGGCGACCACCTTCGACGTCATATCTGCTGACGGTTGCTATCAGGGTGGTGCCATTGCGCCGGGGATCGGTATCTCTGCCGACGCCCTGTTTGAGCGGGCCAGTAAATTGCCGCGGGTGGAATTTTTGCGCCCGACGCAGATTATTGCAAAAAATACGGTAAGCAGTATGCAGGCGGGGATTTTTTACGGTTATGTCGGGCTGGTCGAGGGCATTGTCCGGCGGATGAAGCAGGAACTGCCAACCGACCCGCAGGTCATTGCCACAGGGGGATTGGCAGCACCGATTGCCGCTGCGACCGACTGCATCGACCGGGTTGAACCCTTTCTGACGCTGGAAGGGCTGCGCCTGCTGTACGAGCGCAACCTGGCCTGATCAGAGTTTCGTTTTTTCGTGCCCTTGACTCTTTTCGTCCGCGCTGACACCCGGTCGGGGAGAGACCAAGGGGAGTGACTTTTCTTGTAAAGGAGCGATTCATGGACAAACACGACACGACAAAGGTGAGAAATCTTGGAATTGTGGCGCACAACAGCGCCGGTAAAACCTCCCTGGTGGAAGCTATCCTGTTTAACACGGGAATGACGGATAAGCTCGGGAAGGTGGATCTCGGCACTTCGTCCATGGATTTTGAAGAAGAGGAAATCAAGCGCAAGTCGACCTTGAGTGCCAGTCTCAACCATTGCCGCTGGGGGGATTACAACCTGAATATCGTCGATACCCCCGGAGTCAGCAACTTTCTCCATGACACGCGCCGCTGTCTGCGCGTCCTCGGTGGTGCGGTGGTCATCGTTTCGGCAATTTCCGGAACCAAGGCACAGACCAAGCGGATCTGGGAATGGTGTGACACCTTCGAGGTGCCGCGCATCGCTTTTGTCAATAAAATGGACAAGGAACGTGCCGATTTTCTCAAGGCCGTCGATGACATGGAGAAATCCCTCGGCGCCCGGGGGGTGGTGGTGACCATGCCGATCGGTGCCGAGGACTCCTTCAAGGGGATCATCGACCTGGTCCGCATGAAAGCGCGTTTCTTCACTTTCGACGAGACCGGCACCTACGATGAAGTGGACGTGCCGGAGGACTATCAGGCCGAAGCCGAGCGTCTGCGTGAGTTGCTGGTTGAGGCGGCCGCCGAGGCCGACGACGAGCTGATGGAAAAATATCTCGAGGGCGAGACCCTGTCACAGGAAGATGTCCTGCGCGGCTTGCGCGAAGGCACCCTGACGGGCGTGTTCACCCCGGTTTTCTGCGGCAGCGCAACGGAAAATATCGGCGTGCGCCAGCTGCTTGATTACATCGTCGCCTGTCTGCCATCCCCGATTGACAAGGGCATCCAGGTTGGCTTCAAACCGGGGTCGGACAAGCCGGTCGAGCGTCGCCCGAGCCCCGATGATCCCTTCTCGGCGATGGTGTTCAAAACCATTAATGATCCCTATGCCGGCAAACTGACCCTGATGCGTCTCTATTCCGGCACCCTGACTGCCGATACGGTGGTGTTCAATCCGAACAAGGATGAGAAAGAGCGGATCAGCCATCTCTACAAGATGGAAGGGAAGAAACAGACCCCGATTGAGGTCGCCGCGGCAGGGGATATCATCGCTGTACCGAAGCTCAAGGTGACCGGCACCGGTGACACCCTCTGCGATATTCGCGAACCGGTGATGTTCGAGCCCCTGGTTCCCCTCAAGCCGATCATCTCCTTTGCCCTGGAAGGGCGTAACAAGGGAGACGAGGACAAGATCTACACCGGCCTGCAACGGTTGATGGAAGAGGACCCGACCCTGACGGTGACCCGCGATGAAGAAACCAAGGAGATGGTTCTCTCCGGCATGGGGCAGATCCACCTCGAGGTGGCCGTGGAGCGGCTCAAGCGCAAGTATGGTGCAGATGTCATCCTCAAGGAACCGAAGGTTCCCTATCGCGAGACGATCAAGGCAGCAACCCAGGTCCAGGGCAAGTACAAAAAACAGTCCGGTGGGCGCGGCCAGTTTGGTGATGTCTGGATCGAGGTCAAGCCGCTGCCACGCGGCAGCGGCTACGAATTCGTCGACAAGGTTGTCGGCGGTGTCGTGCCGCGCAACTACATTCCCGCCGTTGACAAGGGCATCATCGAGGCCATGAAGACCGGGCCTTTGACCAAGAGCCAGGTGGTCGATGTCCAGGTGACCCTGTACGATGGATCCCATCACTCTGTCGATTCCTCCGAGATGGCATTTAAGGTTGCCGGCTCCATGGCCTTCAAAAAAGCGATGGAGCAGTGCAAGCCGGTTCTTCTCGAACCGATCATGGCGATGGAGGTGACGGTCCCGGACGATTGCATGGGGGATGTCATCGGCGATCTCAACTCGAGACGCGGCAAGGTCGTCGGAGTCGAGCCACAGGCCAACAGCCAGACCATTCGTGCCGAGGTGCCGATGGCGGAGGTGCTCAGGTATGCTCCGGAATTGCGGTCAATGACCTCCGACCGTGGCATGTTTACGATGGAGTTCAGCAAGTATGAAGAAGTGCCGTTGCACCAGACGGCGAAGATTCTTCAGGAGCAGGCCTGATCTGAACAGACAGCGGGGCACTGTCGGCATGGCAGTGCCCCGGCACATTTTGTTTTCGCCACAGGAGCTAAATGATGGCAGCAGAGGGCGGTCATAGCGGAATGGACAAGCCGCCGGCCAGCGGGTCGGACCCGGTCGCCGGCACAGTATCGCCCAGACGGATTGAGGATCTGCTGCTGAATGAGCCGCCGTCAGGAGGCGCAGCCACTGCGCCGGATCAGGGATGGCGCGGCGGCTACGGGCTGCGCTGGACATTATTGGGTCTGCTCCTGTTTGCCGGGGTGGCTGCCAGCGGTTTTTTCATCTACCTGGTGGCGGCAGGGTCGTTTTCCGATCGGTTGGCGGACGGTGCGGCGGTGGAAGTACGCCAGGCCGTGCCGGCCCGCCCGCCCGCCGCTCCCGCAGAGGAGCGGCCGGCCGAGGGCGGCGCAGGTCTGCAGGTCGTTGTCGAGGAAGCCGTTGCCGAAGAAGCCGTTGCCGAAGAAGCCGTTGCCGAAGAAGCCGTTGCCGGCGCAGACGTGCCCGTTCCGCGCCAGGAGGAAGAGCCGCCGGTGACTGTTGTCGCCGGGGTGCCCGCAGCGCTGGCGGCTGATGCGGCGCCAGGCTACCGTGTCCTGGTGGGACCTTTTCTGCAACCACAGGAACTGGATCAAGCTCTCCTGCAGTTGGCCGCTCAGGGCCTGCGGGCGCAACCGCTCCGCGGTTCCGGTCCGGTCAGAATGATTCGCCTGCTGGCGGGGACTTTTCCCCGTGCTGCGGCGGAGCAGCAGCTGCAACGGTTGCAGGTCCTCGCGCCGGCGGCATTTCTGCTGCCCGTCGATGGCCGCTGGGCACTTTACGCCGGATCCTTTCATGAGCAACAGCGGGCGGATGCTCTGCAGGAGCGTCTTGCCGCTCGGTCAATTGTTGTCACGCAGGTCGAAGCTCAATTGAACATGGAGGGGACACTCTTGGCTGTGCTGTCGCCGGACCTGGCCACAGCCCAGGAAATCGCCCGCCAGATTGCCGCAGCCGGACTGCTGGTTCAGGTTGACAGTGATCGTTAAACGAGGTTGCCCTTGACGGAAAGACCGCACCAGAGCGAAAAGACCAGGATCAAGGTTCCTGCGGATGTCGCCAGAATTATGAGCAAGTGGGGTGGCCAGAGCGTTCGCCTGGCGGCGGCACGCGGCGCGCTGCCGATGTCGGGGCCGAACCTGGTCATGGTGCTGATGGTGTTTTCCCATGGCGAGGATCCGCAGCTCAAAGAGGAAGCGCTTGCGACCCTGCAGTCCCTGCCGGCCAAGATTCTTCTCGCCGCCCTGGCACAGGCGGATCTGCACCCCGCGGTCATCGATCTGATCGTCCGCCTGCGTCATGATGACGCCCAGGTGATGGAAGCGGTGATCGGCCATCCGATGACGGGCATAAAAAGCCTGCTCTACCTTGCCAAAAACAGCTCCGGAGATATCCTTGACATGCTGGCGGTGAATGATCAGCTCCTGGCCAGGGTTGACCTCTTACGCCAGGCGCTCATCAACAACCCGAACACTGACCGCGCGACCCGTGTCCGTCTGGGGTGGAGTGCGCCACCGGACGCACCGGCGGCGGAACCGCCGGCCAGCCACGCCACGGCCGCAGCTCCCGCTGCCGACGGGGAAGAACAGGCAGCGACCGCCGCAGAGACACTGGAAGACGGCGACGGGGCGTTTTCGAAATACCAGCAGATGCAGGAAATGACGGTCAATGAAAAGATCAAGATGGCCCTGACCGGCGACAAGGAATGGCGCACGCTGCTGGTGCGCGAAGCCAACAAGCAGATCAGCAGCGCGGTCCTGCGTAACCCCCGCATCACCGAGGCGGAGGCCCTGGCGGTGGCGCAGAACCGCAGCAGCAGCGAAGAACTGATCCGGATTATTCTGCTCAACCGCGACTGGGTCAAAATCTACGACATGAAAAAAGCCCTGGTGTTTCACCCCCGGACCCCGCTGCAGCAGGCGATGCGCCTGATGAATTTTCTCTCCGAACGGGATCTCAAGGAGATTTCCACCAGCCGCAATGTCACCCAGCCGATCATCAACAACGCCCGGCGCATGCTGATGACAAAGAAGCCGTAAACCCGGCCGTCCCCAGGGGAAGCCCTCTCATGAACGAAAGTCTCTACAGGATTGGTATCCTGACCCTCTCGGATAAAGGGGCCCGTGGCGAACGGATCGACACAAGCGGCCCGGCCCTGGCGGACATGGTTGCCGGACTGGGGCAGGTCAGCAGCTACCAGGTGATCCCCGATGACCTGGCCACGGTGACCGCGACCCTGCGCCGCTGGGTTGACGATTTACATCTTGATCTGATCCTGACCACCGGTGGAACCGGCTTGAGCCCGCGCGACTGCACACCGCAGGCCACCGCGGCGATACTCGACTATCAGGTGCCCGGTATGGCCGAGGCGATGCGCGCTGCCTGCCTGGCCAGGGTTCCACAGGCGATGCTGTCGCGCGCCCTGGTCGGGGTGCGCGGGCAGACGCTGATCATCAATCTGCCGGGTAGCCCGAAGGGGGCCGCAGAGAACTTCGCCGTCCTGCTGCCGGTCCTGCCCCACGCCCTCGCCAAGCTCAAAGGCGACCCTGCCGATTGCGCCGTTGCCCCGTGAAGCGGCGGCTCCGCGGCTGTGCGTGTGGATACTGTACACAATTTTTGTGGATAGTCTTGTGAACAACCGGTCAAACGGCGGGGCCGTCTCCCTGACCACCCGGATCTCTCCTCTTTGACCATTTTTTAGGCATGTCGTCGCGGTCGTGCTGCCACGTCGGTCTTTGCCTCGACCATGTCATTCAGCATCATCCGAACCGGCGTCGGCGGCCTTCGCGGCGGCCGTTAAAGAGCTTATCAAAAAGGCGATTATCATGCGCATCACACCATTGACGGAACTGTCTGCCCGTTGTCGTAAACTGCAGCAGCACCTGCAACAACACCAGATCGACGCGGCTTTGCTGATGCAGAACAGCGACCTGTTCTATTTCACCGGGTCGATTCAACGCGGGGTCTGTTACCTGCCTGCCGAAGGGGAGCCGCTCTACCTGGTGACCCGCGACCATGGCCGGGCACGGATGGAATCGGGCCTTTTGCATGTCGAAAAGCTGGACCGGCCGGGTCGTCTGCCAGAGCGGCTGCGCGAGCTGGGCGTGCCGCTGCCCGGGCGTATCGGGCTGGAATACGATGTGCTGCCGCTGCTCGAGGCGGAGCGCGTGAAGAAACTCTTCCCGGCGGCTGAGCTGGCCGATGTCACGTCTGCCATTCGCAGTGTCCGGGCAATCAAGAGTCCCTACGAACTCGAGATCATGAAGGATTGCGCCATGCTGGCGGATCGGATCTACGAGCATGTCAAAACCCTGATCAAGGTGGGAAAGACCGATCATGAGGTCGCTGCGGAACTGCTCTGCTTTGCTCTCAAGGAAGGGCACCAGGGGTTGATTCGCATGCGTCGCTTCAATGCCGAACTCTACTTCGGGCATATCTTTTCCGGCGCTGATGGGGCGGTTCCGGCCCATCTTGACGCTCCCCTGGGGGGCCTGGGGACAACGCCTGCTGTCGGTCAGGGCGCCGGCTACAAGCCGATCGCCGCCGGCGAACCGATCATCGTCGATTTTGTTGCGGCTTTTGATGGCTACCTGGTCGATCAGACCAGGACCCTGTCCATCGGTCCGCTGCCTGACCGTCTGCAGCAGGCCTATGCCGATATGCTGGAGATTCAGAAACAGCTCTATGCCAACGCGCGGCCGGGCGCCAGTTGGGGAGAGCTTTATCGGCAGTGCCATGGCCTGGCGATGGACCTGGGGTATGCCGAGCACTTTATGGGGGCTGGTTCAGCCCAGGTGCGATTTATCGGCCATGGTATCGGTATCGAGGTGGATGAATATCCTTTTATTGCAGAGGGCTTCGATGAGCAGATCCTCGAGCCGGGGATGACCTTTGCGTTTGAGCCCAAGGCGGTGTTTCCCGGGCTGGGCGCGGTCGGAGTGGAGAACACCTGGCGGGTGGCAGAAGATGGGATCAAACGTCTGACCTATTCCAACGAAAATCTCTGGCAGCTCCCTGGATGAGCGGCGCCGGTCATGGTCCTCGCGGGCAAGCCGGCGCCGGCCAGGAGCAGAACCACTGACACCTAGACGGCAGCGGCCAGAGCCCGGTCCAGCCGGGTGAGGGTCTCGACCGCGCCACCGGCAAAGGAAAAGTGGTTGCCGCGAATCTGTGCTTCCCGTGGATTGATGCGCAGCACCCTGGTGTGTGGCCGTTGACCGAGCCGTTCGCTGAGGAGACGGATGGTTGGAATTGCGGTACCGGCCCCGATTTCCACGACCAGGGTCGGTTGATTGCGCTGCCGGTCGAGAAATTCGTCGAAACGCTCTTCCTGCTCCGCCGTGCGCTGATGCAGCCAGGCGTAATCTCCAAACATCAGAATATTCGGCCTGGCGACGCGTCGGCAGCTGGGACAGAACGGGGTGTCGTCCGCGCGCATGGTGGTTTCATCGATGGCGAACGTCGCCTGGTTGGGCCAGATCGCGCGGCTGCAGGGGACAGTGCACTGCAGATGGTGGATGGAACCGTGGACCTCAAGCACCCGGTCGGGATCAAAGCCGGCCTTCTGAAACTGCCCGTCGACATTGGAGGTGACGACGAAGGCGTCCAGGTTGAAGCGCTCGATCCAGCCCTTGAGGAGCGCGAACCCGGCGTGGGGAACCGTGGTCCGGTAAAGATTGGTCCGGTGACCGTAGAAACCCCAGCCAAAGTGGGGATCATTGTCAAAATGCTCAGGGTTGGCCGCCTGCACGAAACTCAGGCCGAGTCGCTCATACATCGGGTAGGCGTTCCAGAATCCCTGGTTGCCGCGAAAGTCGGGCAGACCCGAATCAACCCCCATCCCGGCACCAGTGGTGATGACCAGCGCCCGGGCCGCGCCGAGCAACGCGGCAGCGGCGGAAAAACCAGATTCCGTGCTCATTGTCGTTTCCTCCTCAGGCTCAAATGGCCACCGAGACCCGGACCGGGGACAGGGTTCGCACCAGGTCGGCCGGGGCTATTTCGACCAGCAGACCGCGTTTGCCACCATTGATCCAGATTTTTTCCAGTTGTTCGATGGACGCTTCCATGTAGATCGGCAGAGGCTGGCGGGTGGCAAACGGGGAGATCCCACCGGTCTGATAGCCGGTGATGCGGTCTGCCTTGTCCGTGCTGCACGGGGAGACCTGTTTGACCTTGAGCTGGCGCGCCAGGTGTTTCAGTGAGACGTCACAGCTGCCGTGCATCAGGATGATAAAAGGGCGTTGCTGATCATCTTCCATCACCAGGGTTTTGATGACGGAAAACTCGTCCACCTGCAGTTCCCGGGCGCTGACGCGGGTCCCGCCCCTGTCTTCATAAGTATAGAGGTGGGGGACAAACTGGACCTTGTGCTGCTTCAAAAAACGGATGGCCGTGGTGGCAGGAACCTTGATCCGGACCATGGGTTCTCCCTTGCGAAATCCCGGGACGTTCTGCTTAACGCCCCAGCCAGGACAGGGGAATACACAGAATGCTGATAATCGTCGCGGCAGCGAACACCAGGGCAGCGATCCTGAACAGGCGCTCCGACTGGCGTACTGCCCGAATGCTGATTGGCATGAACCAGCCCATCACCGCACCCGTGAGCAGGCCGCCGAGGTGAGCGGCATTGTCCGCGCCGATGAAGATCCCGAAGATAAACGCCATGACCGCCCATTGGAACATGAAATTGCGGCGTTGCAGGCCGATATGGCCGCCGACCCGGTGGTAGTAGCTGACGGAAAAGCCGATCAGGCCGAAAATCGCCCCGGAGGCGCCAACGGTGACCGTATTCGGGTGCCAGACGAGACCGGCGAGAGTGGCAACCAGGGCGGTAAGGGTGTAGACCGAGAGGAAACGGTTCCAGCCGATCTCTCCTTCGAGCAGCGGGCCGACCTGGTAGAGGACGACCATGTTGAAGCCGAGGTGAACCAGCCCGCCATGGGTAAAAGCGTAAGTAATGGCGCGCCACCACTGCCCGGCATCGAGGACCAGCGGCCAGAATTGTCCCCCCCAGTAGACCAGCAGGTTGGTGGGGGGGCGGAAGATGACCTGCATGCCGAGGCCGAGGATGGTGCCATGGAGCACCATCAGGGTGAAAAGGGCCAGGTTGGCATAGATCAGCAGCTGCACCAGGGAGCGGCCGCGCAGAGAGCTTTTCAGGAAAAACAGATGACGGTTGTGGTTGTTCATGGACAAACTCCTGAAAAAGCGAAGGGCTAAAACAGAGTTTTCAGCCAGCCCAGTGCGAGAAAGGTGCCGATCGAGGATCCCAGGGATGAGAGAAGAAACACCAGCAGGACCCGTGCCAGGCGGTTGTACCACCACCCTTTCAGGCTGAGCAGGTCCTCGCCGACCCGCTTCATGTCGGAGACCAGCGGCGGTGCCACAAAGGTCTGTACCAGGGCGGTGACAAAACCGGCACCGATCGTCGGATTCAGGGAGGTGATCGGGGCGGCGATAAAGGCGGCGACGATCGTGACCGGGTGCCCCCAGGCGATCAGTGCTCCGAGTGCCGAGAACAGGCCGTTGGCAAGGATCCAGACGATCGCCGCTTCGGCCATCTGCTCACGGTTGCCGAAAAAAAAACCGCCGATGAACAGACCGATAACCAGGGTCGGGATCAGCCAGGGTATCAGTTTGGATGACAGGGATTTCTCCGGAATCTGATTGATCCGGTCAATCTGTGCCGCTGTTGTCCGATCCTTCTGCAACTGCAGGGTAATCCCGGGAAGATGCGCCGCGCCGACTACGGCGACGATCTTTCGACCCGGGGCGTTGCGGATATGATAGGCCATGTAGACGTCACGTTCATCAACGAGAATGGTCTTGACTGAGGGCAGCATTTCGCCCATTTCTTCGAGCATGCTGGCCAGGCTGTCGGTTTCGCGCAGTCTGGCCAGGTCCTTTTCGCTGAGATCCTGCTTTTCGAAGAGGCTGGCAAAGAGGGTGCCCAGCACCTTCATCTTGTTCCACAGCCCGGTGATGCGCCAGATACGCAGCAAGGTGGTGCGCACGTTGCGGTCAACCAGCTCGACGTGCATGCCCTTGCTCTCGGCAATCTGCGCGGCCGCGGCCAGCTCTGCCCCCGGTTGTACGCCGGTGGCCAGGCCCATGCGTTTCTGATAAGACGACAAGGCCAGGTTGGCGAGCAGAAAGGGGAGCTGCTTTTTTCTGATGACATCTTTAAGGTTGAGGGATTCCCACCCTTTCTGATTGATCAGCGATTGATAGCGCTGCTGGTCGAGCTCGACACAGACGGTGTCCGGGTGCAGGTCGTTGATCACCCGGGTGACCGTGTCGACCGATTCCTGGGATATATGCGCGGTGCCGATCAGGGTGATTTCCTTGTCGTCGATCACCAGAAAGGTGCCATCACCAGGGGGTGCAGCTTGGTTCAAAGTTTCCTCCAGAATCCTGCCGGCCGGCAGCGTGCGGCCATATCAACGGTTCCCCTGCCGGGCCGCGGTTCGGACCGGCAGCAGGCACAGCGGTGGAGTTTAGCATATCCGTTGCCGCCGGTACCACCGTTTCCGCCAGCCGGTCTGGCGGCGTATGGGGAGGTGATAAAAAGAAAGGGCCCGGCACGTGTTGCCAGACCCTCTTGTATCGACACGACTCTCCACCGCTCCCGTGGGTCATTGGACTCACATCGAGTGCCAATGAGGTGGGGCAGGCTGTGAGTCCTTCAGGCGTCCCACTCAAGGGTGGGCTGGCACACCGGACTCCTGTAGTTTGCCCCGGATTACTGCTATTCCGAGTGGACGTTCTGACCTCACCTGAAGGGCAGAGAGTCGAAGCCTTCTATGGCTGCAGTATAGGAAATTTTGCGGAGAAGTTCAGTAAAAAAATGAAAAAAAATAAAATCGTCGCGCAGGATGAAAACCGTTGCGCAAGGTGATATGATAGGCGGTTGTGAGAGACAGCAGCCACGTCCAGGGACCGTGATGCCCGGCCGGAACCGACATGCTGATCTGATGCACTGCCGGGGAAAACACCAGAGGAGGATAACCCAATGCCAAAACGTCTTGAAGTGTTCAAATGTGGTCTGTGTGGGAATATCGTTGAAGTCATGCACAGCGGGGCGGGTGCGCTGGTCTGTTGCGGCAAGAACATGGAGCTGATGAAGGAAAACACTGTCGACGCGGCAACGGAAAAACATGTCCCGGTGATCGTCAAGGGTGAGGGGACCATCACCGTCAAGGTTGGCAGTGTTGCTCACCCGATGGAAGACGCCCACTATATCGAGTGGGTGGAGCTGATCGCCGATGACAAGATCTATCGCAAGTACCTGAAGCCCGGCGAGGCGCCCGAAGCGACCTTCAGCCTGACTGCCACGGATGTCAGCGCCCGCGAATACTGCAATCTTCATGGGCACTGGACAGCACAAAGCTGAGCCGCCGGTCACATGGCGCGGGCAGCGCCCGCCGCTATCCAAAAAAAGCAGGCATTCCGCAAGCGGGAGTGACCTGCTTTTTTTATTGTTTGGGTGACAGGCGGATAACACACCCGGGTGGCCGCTGGCGGCTGCCACCCGGGTATCCGTTTGCCTGGTTACGCCGCTCTCAGAGAATGATCTCGAGGTAGGCATTGGTCTGCGCCTGCTTCTGGCGCTGTTCCTCCTGCGGATCGATTTCGACGAACTTTTCGTCCGGGGTGACCTTGAAGAGGGGCTGCCCCTTCTGGATGATGACCCCGTCTGCACCCTCAACGATGATCTTGTCAATCGTGCCGGCAAAGGGCGCCGGAACCTTGTTGAACATCTTCATGACTTCGAGAATGAACAACGGCTGCCCCTTGTCAAAGTGCATTCCTTCGTAGACGAAGGCGGGCAGGCCCGGAGCTTCCTGGGCGTAGTACATGCCGCCGCCGGGGGAGACGATTTCGTCGGCCTTGGTCGATGGCGGGGGGACCAGGACTTTTTTCATGGCCGCCTGCAGTTCGGGGTCGTGCAGGTAGTCGGGAATCGTGACCTCAAGGTCGTCTTCGATGCGCAGATCATAGAATTTGGTCTGTTCCGCGACAAGGAAGAGCATACCGAGCAGCTCATTGCCAATTTCAAAGCCGGCATGGGCTGACTGAATCTGTGCCCAGGTCGCTTCGTCATAGCCGCCTTGCGGTTTGGTGTTGGCGAGAATTCCACCGAGCTTGACGAACTCCTGCTTTGACAGGGAGAAGGTCTTGCGCAGCTCGGCGTAGAAGGCAAGGGCATTGTCGAGGAGGTCGCGATCGTGGGTCCAGATCACCTCTGCTGCCGGAGCATCCTGGCGCCAGTTCATGTTCAGGTAAGCGTAGGTCTCTTCGAGAACCAGCAGCGGGTTGCACAGCCAGACGATTTTGCCATTTTCCATCCGGTACTTGCTTTTGTTCAGGCTCAGCCAGCCGGACAGCAGGTGCGGGTCCTCAAGGAGCAGTTCCATCGGCCGCGTCAGCAGCGTTCCCTTGCGGTCCAGCGCCATGGAGGCGGCCTTAGCCCCTTCAGGGTTGTCAGCGTAGACCTTGCTGTAATGTTTTTTCATTGCCAGGAACGCATGGACGACATCCAGCTTCTGCGCTTCCTCTTTGAGCTTGCCGACCAGGGTCAGGTAGGGGACGACAAAGCGGGTCGTCGGCTTGGCCATGACATTGTTGCCGATAAACCAGTTGACCAGGCCGTAGTGGAATTTCAGGTTGGTGGCCAGGTTGCTGCCGCGCAGCACCATGCTGCACAGGACCTTGGACAGATGCTCGTAACTGTCCTTGCGCGTGTCTCCCTTGGTCAGCAGCAGGGCGATGTTGGAATCGTAGGCGCCGGCCAGATGGTAACGCATGAACAGCCCGGTGTCGGGATTGGGGGTACAGATCCCCTGGTCATCACGGATTTCCCCTTCGATCGGCATCGACCAGTAGAGAATGTAGCCGCCGGCACTCGGTGAGAGGGAATTGTCGGTGGCATTCAGGCGCGCTTCCGCCGCAGCGCCGAAGCGTTGAATCCGTTCCGGTCGCGGGAGGCGCTCCTTGTGAAGCGCCAGCAGGGCCATCGCCTCCACCAGTGACTCAACGATGAAGAAATCATCCTGGTCATCCGGATTGGTGAATTTCAGGCTGTAAACCAGCTCGGTGACCCGGTGTTCAACCTGGATGCGCGTGTTGACTTCCATGAAGTAGTGGCGTGAACCATCGACGATGCACTCGAAGGTCGAGGCGGAATCGAGGCCGACGGCCAGACCGAAGCGCTCAGACTCGGCTTCCATCCGTTTAAGAACGGTAAGATCCGATTCCAGGGCTTTGACCTGGTCCGGCAGGTTGGCAGCGCGGGCGGCGTCGATCTCCTTGGCCAGGGCTTCCTGGGTGACGGAAATCTCGAGGAGTTTCTGCTCGTGCATCTGCAGGGAGCAGTCGCGTCCACCCAGGGCGATGCACCACTGACCGTTGCCGAGGAGCTGAATCTCGTTGTGCCTGGTCTGTTCGATGTTCAGCTCGATCAGCACGTTTTTGTTGTCGCCGATACCGTTGGCTTTGACCTCACTGAGAATTTCACGGACCAGCCCCGGCGCCACAGCAGCGGCATCCTGAATCTGTTTTTCCGACGGGTCCTTGATGGTGAGCAGGGACGCGCCCAGAATCCGCTGGCCCTTGCCGCCGCCGCCGCCGATCGCCTTGAGGCGAATGCGCGCACCCGGATAGGCCCTGAACATTTCGGCACATTCGTGCTGCACCTGGGCGCACAGCTCCTCGATGGAGAAGAGATCAATCCCGAGGGCGTAGGAGGCAAAAAGAATGGCGTCGGCGAGCTCTTCCAGCGAGGTGTCCGGGTTGTTGGCCAGCGCCGCATCGACCACCAGGTCCTCCGCCCGGATCAGGGCGAGGAGCTGCTCACGGGTTTTGTGTTTTTTCAGCAGGGTGCGGGCGGTGACGTTGTCAATTCCCGGAGTGACGGACACGTCCACCAGCAGCGCCGTGCGCTTGGCTTCGTCCTTTTTGCCGGCGGCACGCTGGGTCCGGGAGCAGGGGCCGATAAAGCGCAGCCCGGCGTTTTCGAGGGCGGCCACGAATTCGTCATCCTCCGCCATGAAGCCGTAGCCGGCAAAGACCGAGTCGTAGCCGTTGTCTTTGGCAATATCGATGATCTGCTGAATCCGCGCAAGGCGTTCTTCCTTGGACGCACCGCTGTAGTCAGGAACCCGGTGAACCCTGCTGGTATCGGTCAGTTGCCGCAGTTCCGGCGACAGGGCGTTGGGGTAGACGATGGAATCCTTTTCCGAAAGCAGAATGCCGTAATGGCTGATTCCCATTTCCTCGTAAACGTCCATGGCCTCCTTGCGGATCGGTCCGCGACAGACAATCAGCGGCTTGAGCTCTTCGCAGGAGAAGGAACGAACCCAGCTGGACGGGGACTTGCTGAGTCGACGATCCTTATGGATCAACGGGTTGTGCAGGTAAAGGGCGGTATTTTGGGCCATGAGTTTAATCTCCAATTTCCATGTGATGAATAATATTCACGGGAAAACCTGTTTCGTAGGTTCGCATTAATGGAATTCGCGCTGAACGCCCTGCCATGCCGAGGGCTTGTAGTGACGCAGGAAGAAGTTGAGATTCTCCCCCAGCACCTTGCGCAGATCGGTCGGCATGACCAGCGACGAAATCGAGCCGAGAGCCAGCCCTTCTTTGGGGTTCATCAGCTCTTTCTCGTAGCGCTGGTTCAGTGCGGTTTCCTGGAGCTTGAGCCACTCAGCCGCCTCTTTTTCGGCATCCTTCTTGGCGTCGTTACCGTCCAGTCCTGCCTTGATGCGCTGCTCCATGCCTTTTTTGATGCGTTCCTTCATCGTGCCGCGCAACTGGCGCAGCTCCGTTTTGTAGACAAATTCCTTCCCGGCCGGTCCCATGACCGCGAGGCGGGTGGTTGGCAGCGCCAGCACCAGGTCCGCGCCGGTGGGGTAGTTGTTGTAGGAGGCGTAGGCACCGCCGAAGGCATTGCGCAGAATCAACAGAATGCGCGGTGTCCGGACATCGACGATCGAGTCGAGCATGGAGCGTCCGGCCTGGACAATGCCGCGGGCTTCCTGCTCGCGGCCGGGGAGGAAGCCGGTGGTGTCTTCCATGAAGATCAGCGGGATGTTGTAGATGTTGCAGAAACGGACAAAACGGGCAATCTTCAGGGCCGAGTCGCAGTCGATCTGTCCGGAGGAAACGGCGGAGTTGTTGGCGACAAAACCGACCACGTTGCCGCCGAGGCGCCCGAAGGCGGTAATCGCTTCACGCGAGCGGGTCGGCTGCAGTTCAAAATAATCACCATGGTCGCAGATCTGCTGGATGATGATGGAGACGTCGAAGGGGGTATTGAAGCCGGTCGGCGAGTTGAAGGCTTTTTTCAGCAGGGTGTTGATTTCCCAGGTCTTGCGATCGAGGGGATCGCTGGTCTCCAGGAAGGGCGCCATGCTGTGGTTGTTGTCGGGGATATAGCTGAGCAGGCGGATGGCGGTCCGCAGTGCCGCCATTTCATCGGCGACGGTCAGATCGGTGACGCCGGAGGCGGCATGCACCTTGGGCCCACCGAGATCGGCCGGGCTGATGTCTTCGCCGAGAACCGATTTGACCACCCCCGGGCCGGTCAGGCCGAAGAAGGTGTCCTCCGGCTGGATGACAAAGCTTCCCTGCCGCGGCAGGTAGGAGCCACCGCCGGCATTGAAGCCGAACATGCACATGATCGTCGGCACCACGCCGCTGATTTTACGCAGCGCGGTAAAGGCCTCGGCGTAGCCGTCCAGCCCCCCGACCCCGGCCGGGACGAAGGCGCCGGCAGAATCGTTCATGCCAATCAGCGGAATTCCTTTTTCACCGGCCATGTACATCAGGCGTGCCAGCTTCTGGCCGTTGGTGGCGTCGATCGAGCCGGCGCGCACGGTGAAGTCGTGGCCATAGAGCGCCACGTCGCGTCCGCCGATATTGAGAATGCCGGTGACCAGGGAGGCGCCGTCGAGGTTCTTCCCCCAGTTCTGGAAAAGAATGTTCGGTTCCTTGCTGGTGAGGAAATTGATCCGTTCCCAGACGGTCATTCTTTTCTTGAAGTGCTGCTTCTCGATCTGGGCGACGTCGACGGATTTGATCGGTCGCTGGATCAGGTCGTATCCTTCCCGCATGACCTCTTCATAGGCACCGGATTCGCCTGCAATTTCTCCGGGAATGTTGAAGTCGACCTGTTCTTTCACGGCGAGAGGATTTTGCAATGAGGGCTTGATAGAGTTTTTTGACATCGTGGGCATCCCTTTACAAAAGTTGAGTCGATTTTTCCGGTGCCGCCGCGGCGGCCGGCACCACAAGAGCTGGATATGTGACGGACGATGATCTGTGCACGGATGTTACCGCAAATGATCCTGCGGTTCAAAATAAAGATAAAACGGCGTTTTCCACAGACGCAAACAACCAAAAAAGTAGTGGAATTGTCAAGTGTAATTTTTACTCTGGGTAAAAAATTACCTTATTTGTTTAAGCACGTTTGAATCGATAAGGCGGCCGTGCTCTGTTCTTTCAACCCTGCGGCCGGCGTTTTTTTTCCTTGCGCCGGGGTCGTTCAGAGACCTTGGGCAGCTCTTGGGCGGGCGAGCCGCCGAGCAGTTCAGCACCGAGATGACTGCGCCGGCAGCGCTTCAGGGCGGTGAGGATGTCACGCCGTGACTCCGGCCGGTGATAGAGAAGCAGAGCTTTCTGCAGGCGTTTTTCCTCCGCCGTCCGCGGGACATGGAGGGCGATGCCGCTGAAGGGATCAACGCCGGTGTGGTAGATGCAGGTCGAGAGGGTTCCCGGCGTCGGGGTAAAGTCCTGCACCTGCTCGACTTTGAGCTGGTGGCGCTGGAGGTAGAGGGCGACATCGATCATGTCATCGAGGGTACAGCCCGGATGACCGCTGATCAGGTAGGGAACCAGCCCGGGGGACTGTCCCAGGGCCCGGCTGCGCCGGCGGAAGTCGTCGAGAAAGCGGGTAAACACCTGTGCTCCCGGCTTGCGCATGACCCGGGTGACCGGATCGCTGAAGGACTCCGGCGCCACCTTGAGCAGTCCGCCGATGTGGTGCTGCAGCAACGCATCATAGTAGGCCGGCTGGAACGGCAGCAGATCATAGCGGATCCCCGAGGCAACGAAAACATGTTTTATTTGGTCGTGGGCCCTGATCTGCTGCAACAGATCGGCAGCGGCCTGGTTGTCGGTCTCAAGCTCCGGGCACAACGCCGGAAAGAGGCAGCTGCTCCGGCGACAGGTCTGCTCGCGCGCCGGAGTTTTGCACCCCAGGCCGTACATGTTGGCGGTCGGCCCGCCGACATCCGAGATGGTCCCGTGAAAATCCGTCTGCCGGACGACCTGTTCGAGCTCGGCGAGGATGGACCGGGATGAGCGCGACTGAATGGTTTTGCCCTGGTGGGAGGCGATGGCGCAGAAGGCGCACCCGCCGAAACAGCCGCGATGACTGGTGATCGAATGCCGGATCTGCTCATAGGCCGGAATCCGGTCGCGGTAGTCGGGATGCGGTTGCCGGGTGAAGGGGAGCCGGTAGATGCCGTCGAGTTCGGTTTCGGTCAGGGGAAATGCCGGCGGGTTCACGACCAGGTGCCTGGCGCCGTGGGCCTGGACCAGTGTGGTGGCGCAGTGGGGATTGTCCTGCGCGGCGGCGAGACGAAAGGCGCGGCCGTACTCCTGCGGGGTCTCTGCGACGGTGGCGAAATCGGGCAGAACCAGGGCCTCTGCGGGCGGCTCACCGGCAAGATAGGCGGTTCCCCTGATATCGCGCAGGCTGCCGATCGGCTCGCCGCGCTGCAGGCGTCCGGCCACTTCGAGCAGGGCTTTTTCGGCCATGCCGTAGATCAGCAGATCGGCCTTGCTGTCGACGAGAAGCGAGCGTCTGACCCGGTCGGACCAGTAGTCGTAATGGGCGAGCCGCCGCAGGCTCGCCTCGATGCCGCCGATCACCGTGGGTATCCCCTTGAATGCCCCCTTGACGGCCGCGGTATAGACGATGGTGGCGCGGTTCGGGCGCTTGCCAGCCAGCCCTCCCGGCGTATAGGCATCGTCGCGCCGGATTTTTTTTGCGGCGGTATAGTGGTTGACCATGGAGTCCATCGCGCCGGCAGAGATCGCGGCAAACAGCCGCGGGCGACCCATGCAGCGCAGCCCCTCAAGATCGCCCGGGTCCGGTTGCGCCAGAATGCCGACGCGATAGCCGGCATCTTCAAGCAGACGGGCCAGCAGGGGCACACCGAAGGCGGGGTGATCGACGTAGGCATCGCCGCTGATAAAGAGGACGTCCAGTTCCTCCCAGCCACGCTCGGCCATTGCGTCGCGACTGGTGGGCAGGTGCCGTAACAACGTCCTGTGCTGGGTTGATCTCATGCTCTCATTCCATCAATTTGCTCGGGTTTGCGAGGTTCTTGAGTGTATCTTATTCTGACAATAATAATCAACAATATGGGTGTGTTAGCTTTCTATGGTAAAGTTTTCGCTCCTTGCTATAATTCCCTTGACCTGACCTTCGCCAGGATGTAAATGTTACCGGCCTGGTAATAATTATCCGGGATGCAGCGCCCCGGAAACGCGCACATCCCGGCCGGCGCCTGCCGGGGCAGAAGGGGACGTCGGCAACGGGCCTTGCGGCAGCGAGCTCTGTTTGCGCCATTGTAACCCGACATGCCTGTCGGCGGCACCAATGTTGTCATTGTAACCTTAAAAAAGAGGAGGCACAGTGTGATTGAATCGATCGATATCGGTACGGTGAACTGGGCGCGGGCGACCTTTGCCCTGACCGCCATGTATCACTGGATCTTTGTCCCCCTGACGCTTGGCCTGTCTTTCCTCTGTGCCTTTTTTGAGTCGATCTACGTCCGCACCCAGGACCCGAAGTGGAAACAGCTGACCAAATTCTGGATGACCCTGTTCGCCATCAACTTCGTGATCGGCGTGGCGACCGGTATCATCATGGAGTTCGAGTTCGGGACCCACTGGGCCAACTATTCGTGGATGGTCGGCGATATTTTCGGCGCGCCGCTGGCGATCGAGGGGATCGTCGCCTTTTTTCTTGAAGCGACCTTCATCGCCGTCATGCTGTTCGGCTGGAACCGGGTCTCCCAGCGCATGCACCTGTTTTCCACCTGGATGGTGGCGATCGGCTCGAACCTGTCCGCCCTGTGGATTCTTGTCGCCAACGGCTGGATGCAGACCCCTGTCGGCATGGCCTTTAATCCCGATACCGCGCGCTTTGAAATGCAGGATCTCTGGGCAATTATCTCTTCACCGGTGGCGATCGGCCACTTTGCGCATGCCACCAGTTCCGGTTTTCTCCTGGCATCGTTGTTTGTCATCGGCATCTCAAGCTTTTACCTGTTGAAAAAACGCCACATCGAATTTGCCAAGCGCTCCATCGCCGTCGCCTGTATCTTCGGTCTGTTCAGCTCCCTGTTCGTTGCCTTTACCGGGGATGAGCACGCCTATATAACCGCCCGGGAACAGCCGATGAAGCTGGCCGCCATGGAAGCTCTCTACGATGGCATGACCCCGTCCGGACTGGTGGCGATCGGCCTCATGCGTCCCGGGGTCGAACCGGGCGGGGAGGACCCCTTTTATTTCAAGATTGAAATTCCCGGGATGCTGTCATTGCTCGCCAACCGCAATTTCCGCAGTTTTGTTCCGGGCATCAACGATCTGGTCTTTGGCAACGAGGAGCAGAATATCGTCGGGGTCGAGGAAAAAATGCGCCGCGGCCGTCTGGCGGTTGCCAGCCTGGCCGACTACAAGCAGGCGATGAAAGAGGAAGCCTATCCCGCTGCCAACAGCGCCCTTGAGCGTTTCAACGAGGACCGTGATTATCTCGGCTACGGCTACCTGGAATCGGCGGATCAGGCGGTACCGCCGGTGTGGCTCACCTTTTATGCCTTCCGTGTGATGGTGGGTCTGGGCACCTTCTTCATCCTGTTTTTCCTGGTGTACCTCTATCTGCTGGAAAAGCGGCAGCTGGAAAAACGGACCCTGGTGCTCAGAGTCGGGGTTGCCGCCATTTTTCTGGGCTATATCGCCCAGCAGGCCGGTTGGCTGGTGACCGAGGTCGGACGTCAACCCTGGGCGATTCAGGGTCTGTTGCCGGTGAATATTGCCTCCTCGAATCTCGATACGATGACTGTGGCCATCTCGTTCTTTCTGTTTCTAGGGATCTTTACCGTTCTGCTCATTGCTGCGGTAAGAATTCTGACCAAGCAGATTTCCATCGGTCCGGAAGGAGATTAATTTATGTTCGGCAGCCTTGACTGGTCTACGTTGCAGCAGATCTGGTGGTTTATCGTCTCCCTGGTCGGCTCCCTGTTCGTTTTTCTGACCTTCGTGCAGGGGGGGCAGACACTGATTCTGACGGTTCCCCGAACGGCGGCGGAAAAAAACCTGATGATCAACTCCATCGGCCGCAAATGGGAACTGACCTTCACCACCCTGGTGCTGTTCGGGGGGGCTTTTTACGCGTCTTTCCCCCTTTTTTACGCCACCAGTTTCGGTGGAGCCTTCTGGGTCTGGCTGGCGATCCTGTTTACCTTCATCGTGCAGGCGGTCAGCTATGAATACCGCCGCAAGCCGAACAATTTTCTCGGCGAGAAGACCTTTGAGATCTTCATGGTGATCAACGGTTCGCTGGGGATCCTGCTCATCGGCGCTGCCATCGGCACCTTTTTCACCGGTTCCAACTTCATTCTCAACGACTACAACCTGTCCCGCTGGACCCATCCGCTGCGCGGCCTTGAAGCGGCGTTCAGCCTGTTCAATGTCAGTCTCGGGATCTTTCTCGTTTTCCTCGCGCGGACCCTCGGGGCTCTTTACCTGGCCAACAACCTCAAGCATGATCTGCTGGTGCCGCGATTGAAGCTGGCTGCCTTTACCAACCTGCTTTGCGCCCTGCCGTTTCTGCTTTATGTCCTGGTCCGGCTGGTGCTCATGGATGGCTTTGCGGTCAACCCGCAAACCGGCGCGGTCGTTATGGAAGCGGGCAAGTACCTCAATAACCTGCTGCAGTTCCCCGTGACGCTGCTTCTGCTGCTGGCCGGACTGCTGCTTGTCGTACTCGGGGTCGGGCTTAACCGTTTCACGCCGTCGGTGCGCGGCATCTGGCCGGCCGGCCTCGGCACGGTGCTGACCTGCCTGGCCATCTTTTTTCTCGCCGGCTACAACAATACCGCCTTTTACCCGTCCAAGGCCGATCTCGCCAGCAGCCTGACGATCTACAATGCCTCGAGCAGCCACTACACCCTGACCATGATGACCTACGTGGCGCTGCTCGTACCTTTTGTCCTGGCGTACATTGTCTGGGTGTGGAAACAGATGGATACGGAAAAACTGACCGATCAAGAGATTGCTGCCGACAAGAAAAGTTACTGAGGGATTAAGCCGGATTATAAAGAAGGAGACGGGATATATGTTACTGCTGCTTGCCTGGATCGCCCTGATAGTTGTTTCCTACCGTGTTGCCCTCATGGTCCTCAAGCGCTGGAAGCTCCTCTGACCCTGCGTTCCATGTTCCCGGCGGCCGGCCGTCACCGTGACCAGGGTGAGCGGCCGGCTGCCGTGGACCTGTCGATCAGCAGGGTCTGCCGGTGGCGATGGAGAATCCTTCGCCATACTCGTTGTTGACATAGTCAATCCGGCTTTCCCTGGTAAAGGGGAGGACGGCCGCCTCGATCATCAGGTCGATCTCATTGACCGTGTGAACCTGCTCTGCTTTTTTCAGCTCATCCAGAGCCAACCCCAGACGGGGTCCGCCTCAGCCAAAGCCTTCCAGAACAATGCGCAGGTGTTTCCCTGGATGCTCCTGCATCAATTCCTTGATTTTTTCCCGCGCGACGTCGGTCATCTGCATCATCGGTGTTCTCCTTGGGTGTGTTGTTTGTTTGATTGACGGTGACGACAAGTGGTTCCAGCAGGTCGTGGGATGGTCACGCCATCCTGCAATCAGCCTCAGGTAAAGCGACCGCTTCCAGCCGGGCTGCACTGCCCGCCCACCACGCTGCTGGCGGTGCGCGAGACCTGGCGCACGGCCGGCCCGGAGCAGGTGGGGCAGCTGACCTCCGCCGTCGACTGTGGCTGGATTTTTTCGATCAGACGGCCGCACTGGCGACACTGGTATTCAAAAATCGGCATGGTATCCCTCCTTCTTATAGATATATTCGTATATGTATATACTTAATCGACATGATATTCAACAGTTTTTTTGATTTGTTATTGAGTGGTGGACGGTGGTGATTTTTTCGTTATAATAACGCCGTTCTAACTCTTGCATACGGAGGTTTTGATGACTGACCAGCCCATACTGACCCGTAGCCAGGACCATATCGGCTACATCACCCTGAATCGCCCACAGGCACTGAACACCTTCACCCCGGAGTTTTCCGATCAACTCGACCAGGCTCTCTGGGCAATGGAGAAGGATGATGCGGTCCGGGTGATTGTTATCGAGGCGCGGGGCAAGCACTTCAGCGTAGGGATTTCCCTCGAGGAGTTCAGGGGGAAGACTCCGCTCGAGGCGCGGCGTTTTCTTCATCGCATCGATGCGTTCTATCACACCCTGAACCGTCTCAACAAACCGACCATCGCCGCCGTCCAGGGATATGCGGTCGCCAACGGCGGCGGACTGTCGTTCGCCTGCGACATGACTATCGCTGCCGACACGGCGGTGTTCGGCACCACGGCGATCAATGTCGGTCTGATCTGTCTCGGCCCTGCGGTGCCGCTGATGCGCCTGGTCGGCCGCAAAAAAGCGATGGAGATGATTCTCACCGGGGAAACCCTGACCGCCGCAGAGGCGCAGCGCCTCGGACTGGTCAACCGGGTGGTGCCGGAAAACGAACTGCAGGAGCAGACCCGGTTGCTCGCGGAAAAACTCACCGCCAAAAGTCCCCTGGCCCTGCGTGCCGGCAAAGAAGGGCTGCGCCGTCTCCAGGATGTTCCCTACCACCAGGGACTGGAGAACATGGATGACCTGTTCGCCGCCTTGACGACCTGCAGTGACGCCGAAGAGGGGATCGCCGCTTTTCTGGAAAAACGCCAGCCGCAGTGGCAGTTGCGTTGATCGCATCACACCCCGTGCCGGCGGGCACGGGGTGCTCCCGCCGGGACTGACTCTTTGTGCCCGCCATCCCTGCTGTCACCCTTGTCGTCATCCTGCCGCTGCCCCTGGTGCCAGCAGCACTGTCGCCCGCGGCTGCCTGAGTTGACATTGTCTGAATTTCCACTAATCTTTAAAAGCAGCAGTCCTGTTATCGCTTCGCGCGTTGCAAGGGGGCCTGCTGCCCTGGCTTGTCCTTTCCGCGCGGGCGTAAAGCCCTCCGGGCCGGTTGCGTGACCCGGTAGCCCCCCGGTTGTTTCCGGACTGGCGTCGGCAACGGCCGGGCGGATATCCCGGCAAAGACATCGCGGTCCACATCCTGTGCAGAGTCCTTTTGCGTAAAGGCGGTGAAGCATGGCGAAAACAGCCAGGCACAGCGGCACGGCAGGGGCGAAACCTTGTCGCCTGAGGCGCAGTGTCCGTTTCCTCTGGCTCAGGACCAACCTGACCAGCCGGCTGTTTCTCGCCTTTCTGCTGGTCTCGCTGGTGCCCGCAACGGTGCTCTTCGTTGCCCAGTACCAGCATACGCGCCACAACGTCATGACAGTTGCTCTCAATAGTCTTCATCGCGTTGCCGACGTTCAGCAGCGGCGGCTCAATCTTGAACTGCAGCGCCTCAAGGATACCTTCGAACTGGTTGCCAGCCGGACCCAGATGCGTTTGAGCCTGCGCAGTTATGCCCACAGCGGTGCGGCAGAGGAACTTAGGCTGCTCCGCCGGATTCTTGGCGATGCCCTGGTGCCGCTGGAAACGATTGACGGACTCTGGCTGCGTGATGCGCAGGGGCGGCTGATGGCCGCTGTTGTGAAACAAGCGTCGGACGGGATCGAGACGAGTTTTCCCGTACCGCACTCAGGCGGCACCGAACCGCTGCTGGTCGTGTGGCCCCTTGCCGGCCAGCCGCGATTGTGGGTGAATGGTCCCCTGGAACTGGACGGCGAGCACATCGGCACCCTGCAGATGCTGGCGCGGTTCGATGACCTGCTGGCGATATTGGATGATTTTCCCTGTGAGGACGTCGGCGGAGAGACGGTTCTGCTGTTACGCGATGACCAGCGCGGCATCCGCCCCCTGGCCGGTTTGTGCGGCGATCGCACCGGCCGATTCGAGACCCTGCAGACGGCGGAGTGGATCCCTGCCGGGAGCGGGACGCTGGCAGCCCCGGGTGACCCGCTGTACGTCGGCGATCAGATCGTGCTGCTGCGACCGCTGGATCATGCCCTCGGGGATGTGGCCGTTCACATCTCCGCGCGCACGCTTGACCGCCAGTTGTGGCGGCATACCCAGCTGCTCCTGCTGCTTGTCTGTCTGGCGCTGTTGCTCTGTCTGTTCATGGCGATGGTCCTGGCGCGCATGATCGCCCGGCCGGTACGGGTTCTCAATGAGGCGTCCATCGCATTGCGGCAGGGGGACGTCAGCGTTCGCATCCGGGAGCGTTTCTGGGGAGAGTTTGTCGAGCTGTCGCGGTCCTTTAACCGCGCGGTGCGCATGCTCGCCGGCCAGACCGAGGAGATGAAAAGAGAGATCGAAGACCGGCGGCTGTCGCAGCAGCAGTTGGCCAACCTGGCCAATACCGACAACCTGACCGGCCTGATCAATCGACGTCATTTCATGAGCCTGCTCGAACAGATCTTCGCACCGACGGCGGCGCAGGAGCATGCCGGGGCACTGCTCTATATCGACCTGGATGGTTTCAAGCCGATCAACGACCGCCTGGGTCACGCGGCCGGGGACACCGTGCTGCAGGTGATCGCCGGACGATTGCGTCACCTGTTGCGCGACGGCGACTACGCGGCCCGCCTCGGTGGTGACGAGTTTGCCCTGTTGCTGCTGGAGGGGGGTGGCCGGGCGCTGGAGCCGGAGAAGATTGCCCATCGGGTCGAGGAACAGCTGTCATTGCCGATCAAGGTCCGTGACGAGGTGATTCAGGTGGGCTGCAGTGTCGGCGTGGTCAGAACCGTCTCGGGGGATGATCCGCAGGAGATATTAAGCCGCGCCGATAAAGCGATGTACCAGGTCAAGCATGAACGGCGGCGCAGCGGTTGACCGGGCTGCCGCCTGTGGCGGGTCAGTCTCCCGGGTGCGGCGACCGGGCTGATCCGGGGAACGTAAGCAGGCAAAACAGGTAGGCAACAGGTCTGTGTTGCAGCTATACTCGGTTCTGCCACGCGCCGGCCCGCTGCATCCGTGCCGGCCATTCTTTTGTTTATGGAGCCAGCAACGATGAACGACACCAGTGTCCTGGTGGCCATTGCCAGGGAAATCAGGGACGCACAGCAACAGGTACGGCAGATTCCCCCCTTTTCCACCCGGGTTGCCAACTTCGACCTCAGTGCCGCCTATCGCGTGGCGCAGATCAACCACAGGGCCTGCCTCGCCGCGGGCGGGGTGCCTGTCGGCCGTAAAATCGGGTTTACCAATGCCGCCATGTGGGAGCGTTACCAGGTCTGCGAGCCCCTCTGGTCGTATCTCTATGACGCCACGGTGGTGTTCCTTGATGGGGAGCAGGGTGATTGCTCCATCGGTCGCTTGTGCGAGCCGAAAATCGAGCCGGAGATCGTCCTGCATTTTGCCCGCACCCCGCCGGCCGGAGCGAGTGCTGCCGAAATTCTCGCCTGTGTCGACTGGGTTGCCCATGGCTTTGAAATTGTCCAGTCCCATTACCCGAACTGGCAGTTTGCAGCGGCCGATGTGATCGCTGACAGTGTCCTGCATGGCACCCTGCTGCTCGGCACGCCGCAGCCGGTCAGCTGCCTCGGCGATGATCCTCTGTCGGTCCTGCAGGAGTTTTCCGTGACCCTGTCATGCAACGGTACAGCGCTTGAAGTGGGGCAGGGGCGCAACGTGCTCGGCAGTCCCGTCGCCGCGGTTGCCCACCTGAACCGGGTGTTGGCCGCCCCCGGAGCCGCTCCTTTGACGCAGGGTGAAATGGTGACCACGGGAACCATCACCACCGCCCACGCCATCCACGTTGGCGAAACCTGGAGCACCACGCTGAGCGGAATTGCCCTGCCCGGATTGAGCGTGACCCTGGTGGAGTGAGGGCTGCTGGCGGTGCGCGAATCGCTGGTTTTTAAGGGTGTTGACGTTATCCTGATATCTCGGGATCAAAAGCAAAGTCAATTTCGCGGGGTCGCGGCCCCGCGCGCCGCCTTACTCTTTTGTAACGCAACAAAAGAGTAAGCAGAAAAATGCGCCTTGCCGGGGGCATGATCCAGACGGAACGGGCGGAGATGTTCTCGACGACGGGTTGTCACGTCAGGACGACGACATTTTTCACGAAAAAGCAAAAGACACCCTCCTCGCTGCGCTCACAAGGGTTAGAGTGTAGCTGCGGTGGTAAAGGCGCGGACCGGTCATCCGGGCAACAGCTGACAGCTTTTTACAACGGACCACGGACCACGGACAACGAACAACGGACAGCCTTGCACCATGACAGGCGCATGAGCGCCCTGACACGGCGTAAGCCGTTGACGCCGCGTCAGCGGCTTGACAGCTGCGCAGCAGCTAGGACAGGGCGTCAGCCGTTGACCCTTCATCAGAATCGCGGGATCGCGGTCCTGCGTGCACCCTTACGTTGATGGACCTTGGGGATGTTGGGCGACCCATGGGTCGCCCCTTGTATCACCGAAAAGCATTGAACGCGCGGGGCGAGGCATGCCTCGCCCGGGGTGCTGTCACAGAAACAGTTGATAGGCCGGATCGTCACTCTGTTCCAGGTAGCGGTAGCCGAGGCGATCAAGGAACCGGGTCAGGATCTCTTCATCCCGATCCGGCAG
>JAWOIX010000005.1:0-7795 GCA_046484405.1 Pelovirga sp. | reverse complement strand
GCCAGCCGCGCCTGGACACTCCAGTTACCGACCAGTTGCGGATCAGGGACAAAGCTGAAACGGCCGTCCGCGTCACAGGTCCCTGTCAGCCAGGGGACCGTCGGGCGGTCCGGGGCGTAGACGGTCAGCTGCGCGCCGGCCATCGGCATACCGGTATCGTACCTGGCCACCAGGGTGATGGCCGTAGCCCGCTGATACTCGAGCCGGGCACCGTGGGCAAACAGACCGCCCGGCTGGAACAGGTGCAGGCTGCCGGCCAGCAGCAGGACAAGGTGCAGGCGTGTCAGGGAGATGTCACGCTTGAGGGAGGTCACCCGTCTCTCCTTTTGTACAGCGGCAGCGGTCCGCCGCAATGACAGGAGCGTGCCCGGGAGCAACCGGGCCGCCACCATTCGATAGCACGAAATTTCGATCAGTAGCACTGACAACTATAGGGACATCTGTCCCCGCCTGTCAAAGGAAAGCTGCGCGCGGAAAAAATGATGACAGAGGGAATGGGTCATGCGTATATAACCGGAACGAACCTGATTCTGCAGGAGGGCTTCATGGTGAAAACTGTACGCTTTGGCATCTCTATCGATGAAAAGCTGCTGCAGCAGTTCGACCGGCTGATCGATGACAAGGGCTACAGCAACCGCAGTGAAGCGGTGCGCGATCTGATGCGCGATGCCCTGGTCGAACGGCAGTGGGCAGAGGATGACGCGGAGACCGTCGGCACCGTGACCCTGGTCTACGACCATCATACCCGTGATCTGGCGGACAAGCTCACCGAACACCAGCACAGCCACCACCAGTCGATTATTTCCGTTCTCCATGTCCACCTCGACAGCCACAACTGTCTTGAAGTGGCGGTCGTGCGGGGCACCGCGCGTGAGGTCAGACGCCTTGCCGATGAGCTGATCGGCACCAAGGGGGTCAAGCATGGCAAGCTGGTCACCACGACCACCGGCAAGAACCTCTGAGCACCAAAAAAAACTTCCCGAAGCGGACAGATCCGCTGCGCTTGCCGACCGGTTGTTTGAGTGGGCGCCACCACCGGTCGGTTGCCGGAGGACCCCTGGTCGTCAGCGGCACATTAGCGTCAAAGAATTAATACATTGACATAATGAACAAACCATGGAAAATTAGAAAATATTCCTCACAGCATGTTATCGATAATGGCAAACCCGGAGCAATCCGGGGACGCAAAGCCACGGGTCCCACGGGGATGGCCGGGTCGCCGAAGAATCACCTGGGTCCTCCTTCGGCATGAAGCAGGACCTTTTTTGTTACGGCACACATCTTGTCTTGGCGGACCAACCCGTATTGCTATCCTGCACAGGGAGAAAAGCTATGCTACAAGGTCTCTATCTGATTGCCGACGGCAGCCTGGGGGAGAGTCTCGCAGACAAGGTGGCAGGAGGATTGATTGGCGGTGCCAGGACGGTCCTTTTTCGGGGCGGGGAGCTCCGCCGCGACGAACAGCGTGCGCTGGCACTCAAGCTGCGCTCCCTCTGCCTGCAGCATGATGCCCTGTTCCTGATCAGCGATGACCCCGAACTGGTGCGCGATATCAATGCCGACGGTGTCCATCTGGAAAAACGCGACCTGTCGATCAGTGCGACCAGGCGGATTCTCGGATATGACGGCAAAGTCATCGGTGTCTCGGTCAACACGGTTGACGAAGCACTCAAAGCCGAACACCAGGGGGTCGACTATCTCGGCATCGGCGACATCTCCGGCCGCGACAAAACCTCCTACGTCCATCACACCGGGCTGAAAACCCTCGCCAGCGTCCGCAAGGCGCTGCATATTCCCCTGGTCGCCTTCGGCGACATGACTCCCGAACTGGCGGATCAGGCCCTTGGCGCCCGGGCCGATGCCGTCGCGGTCGCCGCCGCGATCCTTGGCGACAGCGATCCGGCGCGCGCCGCGCGTGAATTCTCCCTGCTGTTCAACCGCCGGCAATACGCCCCCAAAGGGCGGGTTCTGACGATCAACAGGTTAACCGCCGACGGGGTCTCCGGCATCGAGGAGGATATCAAAACCATCACCCTGCTCGGCAGCACCGCCAGCGCTGTCGTCACGGACATCAGCGCGCGCAGCGACGCGGGAGAACAGACCAGCTATTTCATTCATACCGACTTTGTTGAAAGCCAGGTGTTGTCGATTGTCGATCGCGGCGCGGCGGACATTGTCAGGATCGGCACTCTCAACTGGGGTGGAATTGTTTCCCGCGTGGCGGAAATGCTCAGAAGAACCCTGCTGCTCGGGGTTGTCGATACGCCGCTGGTAGATGATCAGGGGGGCGCGCTGCTTGATGACAAGGCACAGGACATTCTCTTTTCGCGCCTGCTGCCGCAGACCTACCTGCTGATGCCCCGTGCTGCGGACACGGCGGTTCTCACCGGGATCACGCCCGCGACCCTGTCCGAGGCGGTCGACGCCCAGCAGATGTTCCAGCAGCTCGGCGTGCGCAACCTGTTCCTGCGCGACGTGATGATCAGTCGGGAAAAAACCGATATTCTCTTTTACGGTGAGAAGGTCATCCACCTGCCCCCTTCGATCAACGAACTCGATCGCATCCCCGGCGCCAGCGCCACCCTCACAGCAGCGGTAACCGCTTTCCTCTCCCAGGGATTCCCTCTCACCGGGGCCCTCGATCGCGCACGGCAGTTCATCGAGTTCGCTCTCGACCCGGAGCTGCAGGTCGCCGGACAACCTCCGGTGATGCACCACCTGCAGGCCGCCCTGCGGCTGTTTGAGAAGACCCCGGACAGTTAGTCCCCGGTCAGCCGACATCCTCCGGGCAGCGCCTGTTCTTTGCCGCGCAGGGCTGCCCATGTGGCATGGGGTTATCCGGTAATAATCATTCCGTATTTTTCACAACCGGCTGTGGCCCGTTCAATCATCTCTGGACAGACCGATCGGGCAAAGGCCTGTTCCTCATCGACCGGCACCCCGAACTCAAGAAAGAACCCTTCGAATCCTCTGGGTGACCAGGTTGTGACGAAACGTGTCTCCTGGTTGGTAGCATTTTTGAAAGTGTGCGCGGCTCCTTGCTGCACGGTGAAACTCTCACCGGTTTGCAGTGTACGCCAGGTTCCCTCACACATCACCTCCAGCTGACCACAGACAACATGGAAAAGTTCCGCGGAATCCTGGTGGAAATGGGGTGGCGGACCGGGAATCTGCGGCGTGGCCGACACCTCCAGCAGCGCATAATCACCGACGGTCTCCACATAGGTGACCTTGTGGCCAAGAACCCAAAGCTGGCTGTTTGTGTGCATAACGTCCTCCGCTATAAAACATCTTAAAGGGAAAAGAAAAAGTCCCGCTCCCTCCTTTTATCAAGCCTAATGCCGGACGTTTTGCTGCGTCAAGATCAGCACGAAATACCCCTGCTGCAGAAACATTGGGCCACACTGTTGCTGCCGCAACCCGGCCATTGCCACAGCCCTTATTGATCGAGAAAAATCACATAAAATTAGTAAGATATGGCGAAAGAAGGGTTTTTGACAAAAGCCATTTCCGCGCTACACTTCCACACAGATAGCTCCATCAACGTCATCGCGGGAGGCCGTCATGAAACGCACAAAGGCTGTGTCATTACCTCTGGTCCTGTTGTTGGTTGTCGTGCTCTTTTTATCCCTGTTCCTGTTCTCCTGCGGCGGCGGTGGGGGTGGCGGCAGCAAGGATATCGCCGCTACCGCCTACACCGGCGAGCGCTCCCTGGCCTATCTCGATGCGGACAACGCCGAAGCACTGATTCTCGGCGCCTACGGCGGTTTTGAGTACGACGCTATTATCCCCCTGTCCCTGGAAGCCCCGGCCGCCGGAGGAACCGGGATCAACGATCCCTATCACCTGGCGACCCTGGTCGAGCAGGTTGTGCGCCTGGCACAACCGGACACCCGGGTGATCCCGCTTGACCTGTTGGGCCCCGGGGAACTGTGCAGCAACTACCCGGCGGGATACACAACCGACACCCTCACGGAAACGGATAGCGGCGTACAAGGGGACATCCGCTTTTATAACTGCGATGTCGGGGACGGGTTCGATGTCATCATTTTCGACGGCAAGATGTCCCTCTCCGTGGATTATGACGGAGACCTGCTCAAGCTCTCCATGACCGTGAACCCCCTCTACATGGACGACGGTGTTGACAGGTACGGTCTTTACGGCAAGCTCAGCGCCACAGTCCATGAATACGACATGACCAGCGACATAACCATCAACATGACCCTGGAAGAACCGTCCGGGAAAACCTACTGGCTCAACAACTACAAGATAAATTCCGCCGAGACCTCTGTGACTGTTGAACCCATCGGGACTTACTGGGGCACCCAGAGTACCGTCAGTGGCCGTTACTACAGCAACGATCATGGGTACGTCGACTTCGTGACCGAGGAAGTCATATTTGTCCCCTTTGATGAATTGGCACCCGTTTACGATGGCCTGATCACGTTCACCGGCAGCGACGGCTCCCATGCCAACCTCTGGCTGGGGGTAAACCGCGACGATTACTGCATCAACGTCTTCAACGCGGCGGGAGTTGTCAATATCGGCACCTGTGCTCCCCGGTAAGTTGCTGCAAGAGACTGTTCAGAAAGATTGGCAGGACCGCCACTGAAACCGGCGGCGTGTGAAGAAGACCTCTTTTTCCCGTCGGGGGAAGCATCCGTCCCGACGGGATTATTTTGCCGCCATGCTCTCGCCAAAAGGTGCCACAGCGATCTTTGCGCTCCGACTTATCCTTTTGCCCGCTCGTACTGCACCGGCCAGACATGCTCCGCGTTGAGGATCCGGGCGGCCTCGAGGGGCCAGCAGGGATTGCGCAGCAACGCGCGGCCGAGCAGCACCAGGTCGGCCAGGCCCGTCGCGACGATCTGTTCCGCCTGCTGCGCCGCGGTGATCAGCCCCACCGCGCCGGTGGCAATGCCGACCTCCCGGCGGATGGCCGTGGCGAAGGGGGTCTGAAACCCGGGTGCCGCAGGGATCTGCGCATCAGCGGTCAGCCCGCCGGAAGAACAATCGATCAGGTCGATGCCGATCTCTTTCAGGTGACGGCACAGCTGAAGTGACTGCTCCAGGTCCCAGCCCCCAGCGACCCAGTCCGTCGCGGATATCCGCACAAAGACCGGCAGATCATCAGGCCAGACCGACCGGACCCGCGCGGCGATCTGCAGCGGCAGGCGCATCCGGTTTTCCAGGCTGCCGCCAAAGTCGTCGCTGCGGCGGTTGCTCAGGGGGGAGAGAAACTGGTGCAGCAGGTAACCGTGGGCCATGTGCACCTCCACCACCTGGAACCCTGCCACAAGGGCACGCCGCGCCGCCGCCGCAAAGCTGTCACTGATCGCCGCGATCTGGTCGTGGTTCAGTTGCGCCGGGGTCACCGAAGCCGCGCTGAATGGCACAGGGCTCGGCGCCAGTGGTTGCCATCCGCCGTCTGCTGCATCGACCGGTGTGCCGCCACGCCAGGGCGGGAGCACCGACGCCTTGCGTCCGGCGTGTCCCAGCTGAATCGCCGGGATGGCACCCTGTGCGCTGATAAAACGGGTGATGGGGGCAAAGGCTTGCGCCTGGGCGTCATTCCACAGGCCACAGTCCGCCGGGCTGATCCGTCCCTCCGGCGCCACCGCCGTCGCCTCCGTCATCACCAGCGCCACCCCACCGATGGCACGGCTGCCCAGGTGGGCCATGTGCCACTCATCAGGAAGTCCGTCCTGGCTGGAATACTGGCACATCGGCGAGAGAAGAATCCGGTTTTTCAGGGTCAGGGAGCGCAGCTCCAGGGGCGAGAATAATGAGCTCATAGTAGAACCTCGGCGGATGGAGATCAGTACAGGACAGCCTGTCGACAACTGAGGTTATGTGTTCATCCGCAAAAAAACAACCCCCGCCTTGCACCCGGAAAATTTCTCCGGGTTTGTGTGCGCCCCATCCTCCGCCGGAACCATCCGTGGCTCTGTCAATCATACCTCAGCGCAGGCTGACTGCCCGGGCGATCGTGACTGTGACCTTTCATCAGGGTGCGTCACGGCGTGGTTTGTGCGTTTCCTTCTGCCGAACCCGAACGCAGCTGCTATAATTCAGCGGACGGCAATACCCCTGATGCTATGGAATCTCAAGGCGCATAAACAGGATTCCGCGCCAGGCCTCTCGCGCTGGAGGTGTTTGCCCCGGTGATGGTCTGTTACGGCTTGTACTGGTGACAGCTTTGCCACCTTTGACATTATCGTCGTTGATGATGGTTCTGCGGCGGGAATCAGGTTTTCCCTTCTCAACGTTTCCCGCCTTTGCGAAACAGCATAAAAAACAAGCCTGTTTGCAGAGAAACAGCTATCGATTCATGGACCGGCCCAGGAGGTGAAAATGGCTCAGCTTGCTCCTCTTCCGATCGCCAAATCTGAGAACTTTCTTGGCTTGCTGCCCCACATGGCCAATCGGCACGGCCTGGTTGCCGGTGCCACCGGCACCGGCAAGACTGTCACCCTGCGCGTTCTGGCGGAGCATTTCAGCCGCATCGGGGTCCCGGTTTTCATGGCAGATGTCAAGGGAGACCTCTCCGGGATGGCTATGGCGGGAGGAGACCATCCCAAAATCATGGAGCGGGTTGAAACTCTTGCTCTTGACAACTTTGAACCGGAGAGTTTTCCCGTCGTATTCTGGGATTTATTCGGCGAGCAGGGGCACCCGGTCCGGACGACTGTCTCGGAAATGGGCCCTTTGTTGCTGGCCCGCCTGCTGGACCTTAATCCCACCCAGACCAGTATCCTGATGCTGGTGTTCAAGGTTGCCGATGACCAGGGGATGCTGATCCTTGACCTCAAGGACTTAAAAGCCATGGTCCGCTTCGTCGGGGATCATGCCAAGGATCTGCGAACAGCCTACGGCAATATCTCTGCAGCAAGCATTGGCGCCATCCAGCGTGGCCTGCTGACGCTGGAACAGCAGGGCGTTGAACGTTTTTTTGGCGAACCGGCCCTGGATCTGCATGATTTACTGCACACCGCCCCCGGTAACCGCGGTGTCGTCAATATCCTGGCTGCCGACCGCCTGATTCAGACGCCAAAAATCTATGCAACCTTTTTGCTCTGGCTGATTGCCGAACTTTTTGAGCAATTGCCGGAGATCGGCGACCCGGCCAAACCCCGCATCGTCTTCTTTTTCGACGAAGCGCACCTGCTGTTTGACAACCCGCCGCAAGCATTGCTGGAGAAGATTGAACAGGTTGTCCGTCTGATCCGCTCCAAGGGGGTCGGCATCTATTTTGTGACGCAAAATCCTCTCGATCTTCCGGATACCATTCTTGGCCAGCTGGGCAACCGGATTCAGCACGCCTTGCGCGCTTTTACCCCCCGTGACCAGAAAGCGGTGCGCGCGGCGGCCCAGACTTTCCGTTCGAATCCGGCCCTGAATGTGGAGCAGGCGATAACCGAGGTTGGTGTCGGCGAGGCCCTGGTGTCTTTTCTGGATAACAAGGGGGCGCCGGCGCCGGTCGAGCGTGCCCTGATCTGTCCACCCGCCAGCCGCCTGCGCCCCCTGGACTTCCAGGAACGTGACCGGGTGCGCTCACAATCGATCGTCGGCACCCGCTACGACCGGGAGGTTGATCGCCGCTCGGCCTATGAACAATTGCTGGAACGGGCACAGCAGCAGGTTGCTGCTCCCGCGAGCAAACGCACCCGCCAGACCAGTGCCACAGGGGACCTTTTCGAGGCGGCAACCAAAAGCGCGGCACGCTCCATCGGCACCCAGCTTGGCCGCCAGGTCATGCGGGGGATTCTGGGTTCGTTGTTTGGCAAGCGCTGAT
>JAWOIX010000091.1:0-4331 GCA_046484405.1 Pelovirga sp. | reverse complement strand
CCGAGGGCGACGGCCCCCTCCGAACCCGGCCGGGCCGGGATCCACCGCGATGCAAGGGAGGCAGTCGTCGAGCGGGAAGGCTCGACCTGGATGAGGCGCAGCTCCCTCCCTTCCCGGAGGCGCGCGCCCGTCCTCGCGCCTCCCCACCCTTCAGCAAGCGGGGCGCCGAAACTGAGAACAGCCGTCGCCTGGTCGAAGTCCGGCACCCACTCCCCAGGCGTATCCGGCGCGAAGTCGCGCATCGCTCTCAGGCTCGCGCCGGGGCTGCCGGGAGCCGGGATGACCGCCGCTCCCTCGAACCCGGCCAGCAGGTTCCGCCAGGCCCATGACACGCTTCGTCCCGGCCGAAAATCGAGGACGGCGATAGTTCCTTTTAATTATACCTGAAATATCAGACAATTCTTGCTGCGTGGCTTCAGCCTGGAGAGGAGGGTGCGGACCTGCGGTTCAACCGCCATGCGGTCCGTTGAGCTGCCCGTTGCGCCTGCGGGCTGTCAGCGGACAGCTGTCTCTGCTCTCCGGGATGCCGGCGACATCACCGGACCGTCTGCCTTCAGCCCGCTGCGTCAGCTTAACGGAAAAATGCCAGCGCGACATCGGCGGCTGCGTTGACCAGGGGTTCGGCCAGTCGCCTGCTGCGCGATCGGTGGGTGCTGGCACCTGCGAGAAGACCGAGGCCGACGCCGATCCCCAAGGCAATAAATATGGCCTTGTCCGGATGTCTGCGACGATAACGCGCGGCCTTGTCGAAGGTTTTCCTTGCCGGCGGCGTGGTTTTAGCGGGCGCTGCAGCGACCACCTGGGCGGTTTTATCGAAGGCAGCGATTCCGCTTTCCAGGGTGATTGAGGTGGCAGTGCGAGCTCTGCCGTGGGATGCCTCCGGAGTAAACAGGTTCAAGGGTTGAGGGTCATTATGCTCGGCTTTCATGGTATCCTCCGTGGCGAAATCGATGATGAATGCTCCCTGTCTTTGTCCGCCGCTGGCGCCCTGGAACCCTTAAGTTCCAGATCCGTCCCGGTGTTCCTTCTCCGTGTTGGCCGCGGCGACCAATGGCGCATTTTTGAGCCAATGGGTAGCGGTTCGTGCGGCGATACCCAGTAGCGTGACCTTGACCAGCCCGGGACCGGCAATCCCGGACAAGGAGCTGCGTATCGATGCGTTGAGGAGCTGCAGGAGCCGCTTCCTGGGGGTGGTGCGCCGCCGCACCATCCCTGTGGCAAGAAAGCCCAGACCGGTGGCCGCTCCCAGCACCCAGAAGGGGGAGGTTCGCATAGCGCCGCGCCAATCCAGTCTTTCTTTGGTGCCTGCGCCAGGCTGCACGACGGTTGGGGAAAACTCCTCTGCCCTGGCCGTGAGATCCTGTCGGATGTCTTCGCTGTTGCCCTTGTTCTGCACGGACCCGCTGGTCTTTTGAAGCTGTTTTTCCATGATGGCTTTCCTCCCTGCTTCCCTGTTTCTGCAGACTATGGCTGCCGTCGCCGGTTGTCGACGCGACGGATAACGGCGCCGGACTGCTGTTGTTCCCGTTGCCGGTGACCGGTTCGCGAAAACCCCTTTTTATCTGTTGTTCGACAGAAGCCCGAGAACCAGGCCAACGGCTCCTGCGATCACCAGGCTGCGTCCTGGACTTCGGGCAATACGGTCGCGAACCCTGGACACTTCCCGCCCGCAGTCAAATTGATTCATATAGTCCGAAGACTGGTACAGCCACCGGGCCGCGTGTTTTTCAAAATCAGCCAGGCCGGGGCTTTCTTCATGTGCTGCTGCCGTTTTGTCAAGAGCCGCCGCCGCCCGCCGCAACCTGTTGGCGACGGATTGTTTTGCCTCCTTACAGAAGCAGAACGTGCCCGGATTCGATGGGTCCGTTCCCGTGCGTGCGGCCTTGTCGGTAGAATCATAGTCCCTGTTCATGGTTCACCTCGTAAAGAACCGGTGGTGCAATGACTGGTGATGGCTTGAAAGACATCACCAGTCATTGTGCCTGTTAAATGTACAAGAGGTTATTTCGCAGTCATTTTATTATCGACAGTCATGTTGTTGGTGACGGACCTTACTCCTTTGACGTCGCTTGTCAGCTTGGCGGCCAGGGATTTTTCGGCATCGTTACCGGCTTTGCCACTCAAGGAGACCACGCCATCCCTGGTCTCGACCCTGGTCTTAAGTCCGCTGGTCGAGCGATGGCTGAGCAGGGTTGTCTTGACCAGGGCGGTAATGGAGGCGTCGTCAATTGTGTCACCCAGCGACCGGTCTTCTGCTGTGTTGCCTGCCGACCTGTCAGCTGTCCCTTTGTCCCTCGACGGCTGCGACTCATTTGGCGTCTTGCCCACGGTCATCTCATTGGTGACGGACGTGACCCCTTCGATATCCATGGCGTACTCGCCGGTCAGTTCCTTTTGCGCCTGATTGTCCGCCTCGCCGCGCAAGGTCACAACGCCATCCTTGACGTCGACATTGGTTGTGACACTGACGTTGCGATGGAACAGCAACGTGGATTTAACTTTCGTCATCAACCAGATGTCCGGGCTGGATTCATTTTTGACGTCAAGCTTGTTGACGACACGCTTGACATCGGTCTGGTTAGCCACGGTTTCCTCGGCCAGTGTCTTGTGGGATTCCTCGGTGACCGTTCCCGTCAAGGTGACGACTCCGTCCTTGGACTGCACCTCGACGTCATCGTTATTGAGGTAGGTTTTGTACGTATAGGAACTTTTCACTGTCTCTTCAATGTCGCTATCCGATGTTGCCGCGTAGACCGGGGCGACGGGCACCAGGAAAACCGGCGCAACTGCCATCAGAAAAAAAAACTGTCTTGCTTTCATGTTGCATGTCCTTTTCGTTAATTGTTACTTCTCAAGAACTTTTTTGACGTCACCGGCCTTGCCCTGTGCCTTGCCGGCGTTTTTCTCAGCGCGGCCTTCGGCTTTCCGTTGCGGATTGTCGGTCAGTTCTCCGGCTTTTTCTTTGACCTTGCCTTTAATTTCACGAACTTTGCCTTCTGCCTTGTCTCTGTTGCCTGATTTCATGGTCGTCTCCTTTTGCCATGGTTGATTGTTGATGCAGATAACCAGTGGCAACAACCATGCCAGCGGGAAGGCTAGGTGCAACAAGTTGATTTGGAAGGGAAAAATGGAATGAAGAAAAGAGAAGAAGAGGCTGCGCCGTCAGTGCGATCTGTCAAACTTGACATAACAGTCGGATATGGTGGTCGCAGTGAGGGCGTCCTGCTGTTCTGTTTGTGGACAGCAGGGTGTCTCGCAGCACCCTCCTGGTCCCACCGGGGAAGCAATGCGCATTGTCACTGAAGCATGGCCGCAGATTCAGGGCAGGACGTTGGCATCTTAATCTTTTAAAACAAGGACCATAAGCCCAGAAAAAGGAGCAGGGCAAGGGTCAGATCCATCACATGAGGCGCATGAACAGCATAGAGGACATCATCAACTTTAGACATCATCCGGGCCCACCCGGGAATATACTGGTCTATCACCGCCACTCGTGTGTCAATGGCCCTGGCGGCTCTCCTCCCGCTTTCCACGGCGCCTTCAATGCTCGAGACATGGGCCTGGGTCCGGGTATGAGAACCGGCGAGAAAGAGGTTGGCAAGAGGGGTTGTCTGGGGGGGCATAAAGTGCTGGGTCGTGGTACTGGTGACCCATTTCGGTTGGCAGGAGCTGATTCCCTCAGGGGAAAATTCCCACTCATGCCAGACCTCGATGTCCATCATGGCAAAATCCTTCAGCGCTTTTCCCTGGTTCGCTGCGCGGATCATTCCGTCCAGTGCGCCGCAGCTCAATATCTGGGCTTTCACCTCCTCCCGGAATTCCTCTTTTGTGCAGGAACTGACGGGTTTATGATAGATCCTGCCGGGAACACTGCTGATACAGGAGGTCCCGGTCCACAGCGACTTGACGTTTTTCCCCAGATCCACCTCCTTCATCCACACCTGCTCTTCGGCGAACAGGGTCAGGTTGAACTCTGAATCACTCAGCACCAGCGCAACTCTGTCACGGGGAAAACGGATGGTCTCGGAAAACGGCACCCGAAAGGAGACCTGGACGTGCGGGCCATCCTGGATAAGGGGCTTAAACAATCGCAGAGAGTCCAGCTGCTCCAGTTCCGGAGTCCTGCTGAGAATTTCCGCAGTGGCAAAGGGATTAAGGGCCAGGATATAAAAGTCGCCGGTAATCGTCTCGTCGCCTGACCGGGCGGAAAGAATTGTTCTGCCGTCAAACTCAATCTTTGTCAGCGGCTTTTGCCAGTGAAACACGACCCCTTTTTTCTGGAGACAGGCAATCCAGGGGTCGAACCAATATTCGCTGCTGGGCCCTTTGAG
>JAWOIX010000151.1:0-2849 GCA_046484405.1 Pelovirga sp. | reverse complement strand
GACAGCGGATTGCCCGATGTCATGAATCCGGAAGCAAGACAAACCCCGGTTGAACTCCTGCCTGACGAGACACTCCAATTTCTGCTCGGCAGCAGGTACTGCGAAACGGACCCACTGATCAATACTGCCTGGCAACTCTTCAGCAATCATGTCACAGGTTGGTCCCGAGTCCAGGCAATATGTGATTACACGCATAACCATATTGAGTTTGGTTACCACCATGCGCGCAGCACAAAAACTGCGTGGGAAGTTTTTCAGGACCAAAAGGGCGTGTGTCGCGACTATGCCCATCTCGCCATCACCCTGTGTCGCTGCCTGAACATCCCGGCCCGCTACTGTACCGGCTACCTGGGCGATATGGGCACTCCCCCGCCCTACGCAGAAATGGATTTCGCTGCCTGGCTTGAAGCCTATCTCGACGGCCAGTGGTATGTTTTTGACCCGCGCAACAACACCCGCCGCATCGGGCGTGTGCTTATCGCCCGCGGCCGCGATGCCACTGATGTCGCCATCAGCACAGCATTTGGACCCAGCACCCTGAAACACTTCAAAGTGTACACGGACGAGGTCCGTGAAAAATGATTCAGGTTGCTGGCTGTGCGGGCGCAAGGCTTTGTTTCCCATATTCTTTAATACCCCCTTTTTCAGCAGGGCTGGGCTACCTATGCGTGAGAGACGAAAAACGATGTTGTGGGTCATCGGAGGCACTGTACTGGTCACCAGCCTGGTACTGGTCGTGTTGCAGAACCTCATGACATCCCAGAAGGTGCTGAACCGCAAGGTCGCGCATCGCTACGTTGTTGCCGATCCGCAGTTTCGACGCGAGATGTCCGTCCTGCTGGGGCCGGCAGTTATACACGGGAATCAAGTAACTGCGCTGCACAACGGCAACGAGATTTTTCCGGCGATGCTAAAGGCCATTCGTTCGGCGCAGACATCGATCACCTTCGAGACCTTCATTTACTGGTCTGGCAGAATTGGTGAAGAATTCTCCCAAGCGTTTTCTGAACGGGCCCGCGCCGGCGTGCCGGTCAGCGTCATCATCGACTGGGTCGGCAGCACCAGGATGGAGCAGTCGCTGCTCGACGCCATGCAGGCAGCCGGTGTGCAGCTCCATCGATACCGGCCGCTGCACTGGTACAGCATCGGCCGGATGAACAACCGCACCCATCGCAAGCTGCTGGTGGTCGATGGGCGCATCGGCTTTACCGGAGGAGTCGGCATCGCGGACCAGTGGGCTGGCGATGGTGGCGACCCCGAGCACTGGCGAGACACACACTTCCGGATTGAAGGGCCGGTCGTGGCGCAGTTGCAGGCAGCCTTCAACGACAATTGGATCAAGACCACCGGCCAGGTGCTGAACGGCCCTGGCTACTTTCCACCCCTGCAGGAAGAAGGCGAGATAGACGCGCATGTGTTTGTTGCTTCGCCAACCGGCGGCAGCGAAAGCATGCACCTGATGTACCTGCTGGCCATCGCGGCGGCCGAGGCGACCATCGACCTGGCGGCGTCCTACTTTGTCCCCGACAGGATGTTGATCGATGCCTTGATCGCTGCCCGTGATCGCGACGTTCGTGTGCGCATCCTCTTGCCTGGGCCTCACATGGATTCGCTGACAGTCAAGATCGCCTCCAAGTCCACCTGGGGCGAGTTGCTCGACGCGGGCGTCGAGATCCACGTCTACCAGCCGACCATGCTGCATACCAAGCTGCTGGTCATCGATAACGAATTTGTTTCGGTGGGGTCAACCAACTTCGACATCCGGTCGATTCGGCTCAACGACGAAGCGAGTCTGAATATCTACAACAGCGACTTCGCCACCCAGATGACGGCGGTGTTTGAAAACGATCTGCTGGCGGCAAAGTCCTATTCGCTTGCCCGCTGGAAGAACCGGCCGTTGCGCGAAAAGGTGTCCGAAAAGATTCTGCTGCCGATCAAATCGCAGCTGTGATGGTCTCGCCATCTTCTTGCGTGTGTTCGACATCATCAGGGTTTGCCGGAGGGAGAACGATGAAATCTGTCATTATTTTTGGCGCCGGAATCGCCGGGCTGAGTGCCGCACATGAACTCAGCCAGCTGGGCTATAAGGTTTCGGTGTATGAGGCCCTGGAACAGCCGGGTGGATTCTTCCGCAGCGCCCGCAACAGTGGCAACAATATGCCCTCGGAATATTCCTGGCACGGCATGGGGCCCTGGTATCACAATACCTTTGACCTTATGAAGAAGATTCCGTTGAACGACAGGGGGACCCTCTACGATCTCGCCCTGTCCCGGCCCATCGATTTCGGCATTTTTCCGGACGCCGCGCGCCCCGGGTTTTATGAGAAGGGCTGGCAGAGTATTCCCGGCATGTTCAGGATGAGCCGATGGGAGTTTGTCAAATGGGCGTATCTCATGCTCAAGACCTGGACGGCCAACCGCCGCAGCACAGAAAAATACAGCGGCCTCAATGCCGCCCGGGCATGGCGTCCGCTTCTCAAGAGCACCGCCTATACCACCTGGCGCTCCTGCTTCGGACCCTGGATCGGCTCGGACTGGTCGAGGGTGTGCCTGCATACCACGGGTGATTTCTTCAGGAAGCAATTGACAACCAGGCCGCAGCATCAGCACCGGGCCGATGAGGATGGACCGGCATGGACCCAGGGGGCGGGCGACGGCTGGCTGCTGCTCAAAGGGCCCAGCAGCGAATACTGGTTCGACCCCTGGATTGCCTGTCTCCAGAAAAAAGGGGTCGTGTTTCACTGGCAAAAGCCGCTGACAAAGATTGAGTTTGACGGCAGAACAATTCTTTCCGCCCGGTCAGGCGACGAGACGATTACCGGCGACTTTTATATCCTGGCCCTTAATCC